>DATEMW010000352.1:0-4004 GCA_035275385.1 Candidatus Methylomirabilota bacterium
GGCAGGCCGCGCTTCACGACGCCCTCGTTCCAGGCGAGCGGCGCCAGCGTCTCGAGCGACGGCGCGCCGAACGGGATCGGCTTGCCCTGCTCGTCGACGAAGATGTTCGTGCGCCCCGGCTCCTTCGCCGCCGGCACGCGCGGCGAGTGATCGCTGGCGAGATTGGCGATGTAGCCTTGCGCCGAGCCCTGCCAGAGCGCGGCGCGATCCGGACCGTCGGCGGGCCGGAGCGGCGGGCCGATCTTGGCGAACGGTCCCAGGCGCTCCATCTCCTTGTCGGTGAGGAGCAGGTATTGCGGGCAGGTCTCGCACCAGACGCGCAGGCCTTCGGACTGAGCGCGCTTGATGCGCTCGAGCCCGAGCCGCGTCGAGAGATGCACGACGTACACCGGGCAGCCGGTGAGCCGACCGATGAGGATCGCGCGGTTGATCGCTTCTTCTTCCGTCCAGTCCGGGCACGTCTCGGGAAAATCCGTCGGCTTGGTGCGTCCCTCGGCGATCGCCTTGTCTTCGAGATAACAGAGGACGTCGCCGTTCTCGCAGTGGAGCTGACAGAGGCCGCCCAGGTCGGCGAGCTTCTCCATCGTCTGCGCGATGAACTGGTCGGGGACCATGCGATTGCCGCGCTTCTTGTACGTCATGAAGAGCTTGATCGATGAGACACCCATGCGGAACGCTTCGGGGATGCCCTCGAGGATGTACGGGTCGTGATTCAGGATGAAGTGAAAACCGAAATCGAGCACCGAGAGCGACTCGGCCTCCTCGCGGAGCCGCACCGTCGCCTTCGGCAGCGTCTCGCCCGGGTCGTACGTCACGAACGGCAGCAAGGTCGTGAGCCCGGTGCGCGCCGCCGCCAGCGGCGCCGTCCGCCAGTCGTCGTATTCCGGCCCGACGTGCAGGTGGCAGTCGATGAGACCGGGCAGCACGAGCTTGCCGGAGGCGTCGATCACGCGATCGGCCTTGGGCAAAAGCGAATCGGGCCCGATCGCGACGATCTTGTCGCCGCGGATCGCGATGGCGGCGTCGATCACGTCCGTGCTCGTGACGACGCGGCCGCCGCTGACGATGATGTCGACGCCGGAGGCGCTCATCGATGTGGCTCCTTCTCGGTAACGGGCTTGAGCATCTCGCCGTAGTGCTGGGGCTGACGCCGCCCGAGGAAGTTCCAGCGCGTCCGGAGCGGCGTCATCTGGTCGAAGTCGATGCGCGCGGTGATCAGCTCGTCGCCCCGCGTCGCGGCTTTCGCGAGCACCTGACCCTGAGGATCGATGATGCACGAGCCGGCGATCAGCTCGACGCCGTCCTCGACGCCCGCTTTCGCCACACCCACCACGAAGCAGAGGTTCGCGTAGGCCCCGGCGCGCATGCAGAGCTCGTTGAGATCGAGCGCCGTCGCCGAGATCGGCGTGTTGTAGCCGATCAAGATGAGCTCGGCGCCCTGCAGCGCAAGCGAGCGATAGCTCTCGGGGTAGCGCCGATCCTGGCAGATCGCGATACCGACCTTGGCGCCGGCCGCGTCGAAGACGCGATAGCCGGTGTCGCCGTGCGCGAAATAGTAAGGCTCGTAGACCTGGGCGAAGCCGTCGGCCGCCTTGGTGCCTGGCAGGTGGATCTTACGGAACGTGCCGCAGAGCCGCCCGTCGCGGTCGGTGAGAAGCGCGGTGTTGAAGTACTGGCCGTCGGCCTTCTCGCAGAAGCCCACGTGCACCGCCACGCGCGCCTCGGCGGCGCGTCGCAGGAGCGGCTCGAGCGCCTTCGGCGGCACCTCGGTCTCGAAAAACTGATCGAAATCCTGGCGGATCCGCTTGGGGAAGTACGTGGTCAGCGCCATCTCGGGATAGACGATCAGCTCGACGCCCTCGCGCGCGGCCGCTTCGAGCAGGGCGAGCATCCGCTCGACGATCGCTTCGCGCGGCGTATCTTCCTGGTTCGGGCCCATCTGGGCCGCGGCCACTTTCAGGTAGCGGGGCATCGGCGTCTCCTCTCAGGCGGCGCAGGCCGGCCGGCCCCGATGGGTGTCCGGCCGCCCTCGCTCACGCTGATACCGCATTCTCGGACACTCGGCAAGCAACCGACGCCGTAAAGAGAGCGTGTGTGGCCGCGGTGTGTCAAACCCAACGGCTGATTGCTTGACAACCCGGACCGCCGAATGGCACATCAACGTATCAGGGAGGGTTGGACCATGCGCAAGATGATCGCGCTCGTGCTCATCGTGGCGATCGTGATGATCACGACGGTACCGACCGCGGAAGCCCACGGGGCGGCGGCCGCCGCGCTCGGCCTGGCGTCCTTCGCCGTGTTCAGCTCGCTGTTCGTCGCGCCGTTTTTCTACCCGCGCTATGTCTACGCGGCCCCGGTCTATTATCCGGCCTATCAGCCGGTTGTCGTGGAGCGCCCGTACTACGTCGACCGCCCGTACTATCAGCCCGCGTACTACCAAGCGCGCACGGTCTACGCGCAGTCACCAGCGCCACGATACTCCGTACCGGCCCCGAGATATTCCAACGTCGTGCACTATCCGCACGGGCGCTACGAGCTCAGAGGCGACGGCATCCAGGTGCCGTATCAGTGGGTGTGGATTCCGAATCCGCCTCCGCCGCCGCCCGCCGCGCCGCCGGCGGCTGCGTCGACGCAGTAGCGCTACTCGGCGGTCAGTCGGTAGCCGACGCCCGACTCCGTGAGCAGGTAGCGCGGGCGCGCGGGCTCGGTTTCGAGCTTGTGCCGCAAGTGCGCCATGTAGACCCGCGCGTAGTGCGCCTGGTCCGTGTGCGACGGCCCCCACACCTCTCGCAGCAACTGCTGGTGGGTGACGACCTTGCCCGCGTGACGCACGAGCGTCGTCAGGAGCTTGTACTCGATCGGCGTCAGGTGCATCTCCTTATCGCCGACGAACACCTGACGGTGGAGCAAGTCGACGCGCAGGTCGCCCACCTTGAAGACGGCCTCGTCCGCTTCGTGTGATGCGCCGGCCGTGTGACGCAGCGCCACGCGAATGCGCGCGAGCAGCTCGCCCGCTCCGAACGGCTTGCTGATGTAGTCATCGGCGCCTCCGTCGAGTGCCGTGACCTTGTCGCGCTCCTGGCCGCGCGCCGAGAGCACGATGATCGGGACGTCGGTCCACTCGCGCACGCGCCGGATCACGTCGAGGCCGTCCATGTCGGGCAATCCGAGGTCGATGATGACGACGTCGGGTTGGCGCGAGCCGACCTCGACGACGCCGTCGGCGCCGGTTCCCGCCTCGAAGAGCCGATAGCCCTGCCCCTCGAGCGTCGCGCGTAAGAACTTTCGGATCTGGGGTTCGTCTTCGATGACGACGACGACGGGGTCAGGCATCAGCGGGCACCGAGGCCGGCGGCTTGCCCGCGAGCGGCAGCGTGAACAAAAACGCCACGCCGCCCTCCGGCAGATTCTGCGCCCAGATGTGTCCGCCGTGAGCCTTGACGATGCCCTGCGAGATCGCGAGACCGAGCCCTGCGCCGCGGCCGCCGGGCGTGCCGCGATAGAACTTCTCGAAGACCTTGTCTTCGTCGCCGCGCGGTAGGCCGGGACCATGGTCCGCGACCTCGACCGTGACCGCCGCGTCGGTCGACGTGGCCAGGATTCGGATCGAGCTGGAGCTCGGCGTGTACTTGATGGCGTTGTCCAGCAGGTTGACCAGCACCTGCTCGATCAGCACGTCGTCGATCGGCACGAGCGGCAAATCTTTTGGAACCTGCGTGTCCACGCGCCGATCGGCGAGCTCCTTGCCGAGACGGCTCAGCGCCGAGCCGACGACCTCTTCGATCGGATGCCATTCCTTGCGCAGCTGCAAGGCGCCGGACTCGAGCCGCGTCATCTCCAGAAGGTTCTGGACCAGACGGTTCAGCCGGTCGGCCTCTTCGCGCACCGATTCCAGCAGCCCCTGGCGTGTCGGCGCGTCGAGCTTCGCGCCGTTGTCCAGCATGGTGGTGGCGGCGCCCTTGATCGTGGCCAGCGGCGTTCTCAGGTCGTGCGAGACCGAGCTG
>DATEMW010000353.1:0-4151 GCA_035275385.1 Candidatus Methylomirabilota bacterium
GTGCAAGAGGTAGCCGGGCATCGTTTCGGCGATCACCGTGCCGGGCTTGGCGTCGGCGCTCACCACGCGGGCGATCGCCTCGTGACGGGTGGGATCGAACGGCTGGCCGAGCGCCGAGTAGCGCGTGACGCCGGCCCGCTCCAGCACCTTCAGGAACTCACGCTGGATCAGCTCGATTCCGCCGATGACGCCTGCGGCGCCGCCCGTCGACCGCGCCGCCTCGAGCGCGCGATCCAGATTGTCGAGCACGGGGATCAGATCGCGCAGCAACGTCTCGTTCGCATAGCGGACCGACTCGTCGCGGTCCCGCTGCGTCCGCCGCTTGAAATTCTCAGCCTCTGCCAGCGCACGCAGCAGCTTGTCCTGCTTCTCCTCGAGCTGCCGCCTGAGCTCCTCGACCGTCTCGCTCGGACCACCGGCGCCCGACGCCGTCTCGACAGACTCCATCTTCCGTCCCTCACTCTCCTCCATAACAGATGAATTATAGCAGCGCCCCCTCACCCTTCCGCCCGAGCACCGGCCCGCAGTGAGTACCGCCGGCCGGCCGCGGTCTGGGTTGGCGCGGATCGCCGCCTGGCTGGATCTAGTGCCGGTGCGGTTGTCGGCCCAGGCGGGGAGGGGCGTGGGGAGCTTCCCCGGGATCTGACTGCTGATCTCGCGTGAGTTAGGCACCGCTTCGGCGCGCGGACTACGCTGCCTACACAGATCCCGGGGAAGCTCCCCACGCCCCTCCCCGCCCAGCCGCCGCCAAGCGAACCGCTACGACGGAAGGTACAAATCCTGTCGAACGCGAGAAAGCGCATCGGTGACATGACGAGCAGTCTCGTTGACGATCGAAATGACGTCAGGGTAAGGAAGCCGCCGCGGGCCAACGACGCCGAGGATCCCGATGACCTGGTCGCGATACGTATAGGTGGACGTGATCAAGGTGCACTCGCGCATCTCGGCAACAGGGTTTTCCTCGCCGATCGTCACGTTCACACCCTCGGTCGCGGCCAGCTCGGTCATCAGGTCGGCCAGCCGCTCCTTCTGCTCGAACGTGCGGAGCAGCTCGCGCGTCGTCTCGAGATTCAGGAACTCGGGATGGTCCAGCATGTTGATCGCGCCGCTGACGTAGAGCGTGCGGCCGCGCAGCACCGCGACGATCTGCTCGGTGACCGCGCGAGCCCGTGTGTGCAGGGCGTCGAGCGGATCGCGCGGCTCGGCTTCCATCTCGACGACGTCCTGCACGGTGCGCCCGCTGTAGCGGCGGTGAAGCTCGCGCCCGATCGCGCGCACCTCGTCCGCGGTGAGCGGCGGCTCGAGCGTCACGGCGCGCGCGGTGACCCAGCCGGCGTCGGTCACGAGCACCGCGAGCGCGCGGTCGTCCTCGAGCGGGATCAGGTCGACGCGGGCGATGGTCGTCTGCTTGAGCGGCGGCGCCAGGAGCAGGCCGGTAAGCTTGGTCGCGGTCGAGAGGTGCGAGGACGTCCGCTCCATGAAGCCGTCGATGCCCGAGCGCCGCTGCGGCAGCGTATCGCCGGCCCGGGCGACCTTCGAGCTCTGCGGCGGCGGGAACGACTCGACGTAGAAGCGGTATGCCTTGTCGGTCGGCACACGGCCGGCGCTCGTGTGAGGCTGCACGAGATAGCCCATCTCCTCGAGATCGGCCATGACGTTGCGGAGCGTGGCCGCCGAGAGATTCGGAAAGTGCCGCTGCGCGAGCACCCGCGAGCCGACCGGCTCAGTGGAGTCGACGTACTCACGGATGACCGCGATCAGCACGTCGCGGTGCCGAGCATCCATCGCCGAAAATTATAGCAATTCGACGAACAGTGCGTCGGACAGGAGGAAGCCGGCCTCGGTGAGGCGGACGCGGTCGCCCAGGTCGACCAGGAGCGTCCGGGCACGCCACTCGTCGACGAAGCGGCGCAGGCGGCGGTCGTCCTCGAGCCGCGCCTCGAGCCACGCGGTCGGAATGCCGTCCGACAGCCTGAGACCGAGGATCAGGCGCTCGGCCAGGCGCTGTCGCTCCGAGAGGTGCTCGAAGGACGCGACCGGCAGCTCGGCCGTCCCGAGCGTCTCGCAGTAGCGCGGCGTGGCCTTGACGTTCGCGTAGCGCATCCTCCCGACGAACCCGCACGCGCCGGGGCCCGCCGCGAGGTACTCCGCTGCGTGCCAGTAGATCTGGTTGTGGCGCGAGCGAAAGCCGGGCCGCGCGTAGTTGGAGATCTCGTAGTGCTCGAGGCCGCGGGCCGCGGCGGCGCGGGCCAGCCGCCAGTACTGGTCGACCTGGGTGTCCTCGCCCGGGATGCCGTCGACACCGGCGGCGCCCCACAGGCTGCCGGCGTCCAGCGTGAGGCCGTACGCCGAGAGATGATCCGGCCGCCAGTCGAGCACGCGCTCGACGGCGCGCGCCCAGCCGTCGACGTCGAGGCCGGGCAGGCCGTACATGAGGTCGACGCTGATGTTGTCGCAGCCGGCCTCGCGCGCCGCTTCGAACGCCGCGCGGGCGCCGTGCGCGTCGTGCAGCCGGCCCAGCCGCGGCAGGATCGCGTCGTCGAGCGACTGGACGCCGAGGCTCACGCGATTGACGCCGGCGACCCGGTAGCCCGCGAGCTTGTCGCGCGTGACACTCTCGGGATTGCACTCGACGGTGATCTCGGTGTCGGCGCGCAGCGCGAATCGCGACCGGATCCGATCGAGCAGCGCGGCCATCTCGTCGCTCGCCAGGAGCGAGGGCGTGCCGCCGCCGAGGAACACGGTCGAGAGCCGCACGCGCTCCGCCCATCCGAGCGCACCCAGCAGCTCGATCTCACGATGGACCGCCTCGAGATACCGCGCCATCGCCCCGTCTTCCAGCGGCGCGGTGTTGAAGCTGCAGTATCCGCACCGCTTCACGCAGAACGGCACGTGCACATACAGCCCGAGCTCACTCCCCGTGGGCGGATTGTCCGCGAGCGCCGACGAGAACACGCCCGAGCGTGCGAACTCGACGGGCACCAGAGGACTGTTCGGGCGTGCGGCGTGGTCTTGCATTTACGGATTGAACGGGCGTCCGGAGCCGGCTCGCGCCAAAGGGTTGTCCGCGGAACCGGAGCTGGGTCGCACCAAAGGATTGTCCGCAGGAGCGGAGCCGGCTCGCGCCGGTGTCAGGCCACCCTCGGTCGGAACCGGCCTCACGGACCCCGCTACAACAACAGGGCGTTCGGGCGCGTCGCCCGGCTCAATCACCGCCGGCGGCTACGGAATATAGTTCGCGAGCCGCCACCAGCGCAGCCAGTGGCGATCGCCGTCCCAGGACCAGTAGATGAGGAAGGCCTTGCCCTTGATCTTGTCCCGCTTGACGAAGCCCCAGTAGCGGCTGTCCTGCGAGTTGTCGCGGTTGTCGCCCATCACGAAATAGGAGTCGGGCGGCACGATCGTCGGCTCGCAGCCGTAGGCGTAGCCGCAGAAGGCTTCACCGCCGCGCACGCCCGAGTCGGCGAACTTGGTGTAGGACTCGGCGAGGGGCTTGCCGTTGACCAGCACCTGGTGGCCGCGGATCTGCACGCGCTCGCCCGGGGTCGCGACGATCCGCTTGATGAAGTCGCGCTTTTCGTCCTGCGGATACTTGAACACGATGATGTCGCCCCGCTTGGGATCGCGCAGCGACGGCAGATGCAGCTCGGTCAGCGGCAGCTCGGGCCCGTAGAGGAACTTGTTGACCAGGATGTAGTCGCCGACGAGCAAGGTGTCCATCATCGAGCCCGACGGAATCGTGAACGCCTGCACCACCAGGGATCGGATCACGAGGGCCAGCAGGACCGCGATCGCGATCGCCTCGGCGTACTCGCGGACGATAGACTTGCGGCGACGCTTGGGCTCCACCTCGTTGGTCGACAGGGCTTGACCGGCTTCGACTTCGATCTTCCGTTCTTCCATTACTAGCTCTTCAGCACGGAGAGAAATGCCTCCTGGGGGACTTCGACCTTCCCGACCTGCTTCATCCGCTTCTTTCCTTCCTTCTGGCGCTCGAGCAGCTTCCGCTTACGCGTGATGTCACCCCCGTAGCACTTCGCCGTGACGTTCTTGCCCATGGCCTTGACCGTCTCGCGGGCGATGACCCGGCTGCCGATCGCGGCCTGGATCGCGACCTCGAACAGCTGGCGCGGGATCACCGCGCGCAGCTT
>DATEMW010000354.1:0-3448 GCA_035275385.1 Candidatus Methylomirabilota bacterium
GCGGACGTGCCGCACCCGCTCGACGGGTTCGGCATCGTCGTCCCGCGCACGGAAGGCCGCTCGATGCTCGCCTGCACCTTCTCGAGCGTGAAGTATCCCGGCCGCGCGCCGGAGGGTCACGCGTTGCTCCGATGCTTCCTCGGCGGCGCGTTGAACGAGCGCGTGCTCGAATCGGACGATGGCGTGCTGGCCGCGGTCGCGCGCGACGAGCTCTCTCAGGCGCTCGGAATCACCGCCGAGCCGGTCCTCACCCGCGTCGCGCGCTGGACCAAGGCGATGCCGCAGTACCACGTCGGCCACACGGCGCGCGTCGAAGCGATCGAGCAGTGCGCCGCGGCGCTGTCGGGTCTCCATCTCTGCGGCGGCGCGTACCGCGGCGTCGGGATCGCCGATTGCGTCAGATCGGGCGAAGCCGCCGCCGAGCGCGCGTTCGGCGTCTGACCGGCTCGACGGTCAGGAGTTGCGCGGAGCCGAGCGGGCGTCGACGTACACCCACGCCTTCGCCCCCGAAGCGAGCGTCGCGGCGATGCGCGTGTACGCGGCGGTTTGCTCGTAGCGGTCGGTGGCGGCGAGCTCGTCGTCGGTGATCTCGAACACCGTGCCGTTCACCCGGCTGTCGTTCTTGCCGTCGAAGATCACGTTGGCGTGGTGCGTCCGGCCGCTCGCGGCGACGAGGTGCGGGTCGTCGATCGGCACCGATGACGGCGCGAAGCCGACCAGCGCGTCCGGACGGCCCTGGAGCAGCCGGCCGAACGTCGCGAGCTGCACGCGGTCTTCCTGGAGCGTGCCGTAGGAGAAGATCAGCGGCACGACGAGGTCACACCGTGTCGATCGCCTTGAGCCGGCGCAGCTCCTCGATGCGTTCCTTCGGATAGCCGAGCACGTCGCTGAGGACCGCGCGCGTGTGCTCGCCGACTCGATACGGCGCGCCGCCGCGCGGCGTCACCGGCCGGCTGTCGACGTGGAACGGCACGGCCGTGATCCGCACCTTGCCGCGGCCGGGATGCTCGATCTCGGGAAACGCCTGGCGCTCCGCCAGGTGGGGGTGCGCGATGACCTCGGCCGGCGAGAGCACTTGTGAGGCGGGAACTCGCGCGCCGGTGAGCGCCTTGACGGCGTCTTGCACCGTCTTGAACCGGTCGAGCCAGGCACAGATGATCGGGTGCAGAGCGGCCCAGTTATCGCGGCGCCCGGCCGGGGTGGCGAAGCGCTCGTCCGCCGCCAGGTCGGGCCGTTCCATCATCGCGACGAGCCGCGGCCAGAGCTGCGGCGCCCCGACCGTTTGCATCGCCACGTGGCGTCCGCCGATGCCGTGGACGATCATGCCGGGCCGGGGCCCAGGATATTCTGCACCGGCGTTGAGCATGCCTCCGTAGTTGATGTCCTCGGCGCCGACCATGCACTCGAGCATCGACACGTCGAGGTAGGCGCCGCGACCCGTACGCGAGCGACGCCAGAGCGCCGCCAGGATCGCGCCGAACGCGTGGGTGCCCGCGAGCACGTCGGCCGCCTGCAGATATCCCGGCCGCGGCGCCGGATCGGTCTGCTGCTCGAGGTACATGATCCCGGACATCGCGTTGACGATGTGGTGGAACGCCGGCTGAAGCCGCAGCGGGCCGCTCTGACCGAAGCCGGAGATCGAGCAGTAGACGAGATCGGGTTTCACCGCGGAGAGCGCGGCGTAGTCGCAGCCGAGCTTCGCGACGACGCCGGGCAGGAAGTTCTCGACCACGACGTCGGAGGCGCGCGCCAGGTCGACGATGACCTCGCGCGCCTTCGGATGCGAGAGGTCCAGTGCGAGGCTCGACTTGCCCGCGTTGATCCGGATGAAGTACGTGCCCTGATCCGTGCGGCCCGGCTCCATCTGCGCGTGGCCGCGCCGCGTATCGTCGCCCTCGCCGGGGCGCTCGATCTTGATCACCCGCGCGCCGAGATCCGAGAGGAGCCGCGTGCAGTACGGGCCGGCCAGGACGCGGGTGAAGTCGAGCACGGTGAGGCCGGCCAGCAGCGGATCGTCAGCGCCGGGCATGGGTCGTCTCCTTTTGGGTCTCGCCTTCGTGCATTCGGTCCATTAGTCTAGCAGCGTTCGATCGGCACCCCGGGAGGACACGCATGCGGATGGTCGACGTCGAGACACTCGAACGGATCACACGCGACATCTTCGCCGCCTGGAAAGCGCCGCGCGAGGACGCGGCCTGGATCGCGTCGCTGCTGGTGCGGGCCAACCTGCGCGGCCACGACTCGCACGGCGTGATCCGCATTCCCCACTACGTCCACGCCCTCAAGACCGGCGACGTGAACCCGACGCCGTCGATCAAGGTCGAGCTCGACACGCCGACCATCGCGCGCATCGACGGCGACAAGGGGTTCGGTCAGGTCGTCGCGCGCCAGGGCATCACGCTCGCGATCGCGAAGGCGCGTGCGCAGGGCCTCTCGGCCGTCACGCTGCGGCGCACGAACCACGTGGGCCGGCTCGCCGACTACGCGGAGATGGCCGCGGTGCAGGGGTTGATCGGCATGCTCTGGGTCAACGCGCCGACCGCGCTGAACGTCGCGCCCTGGGGCGGCGCCGCGAGGCGGCTCGGGACCAACCCGCATGCGGTCGCGGTGCCCGGCCCGAACGCGACGATTGCGATGTCGCACGACTTCGCCACCAGCGTGGTTGCCGAGGGCAAGCTGAAGGTGAAATTCAACCGGGGCGAGAAGGTCGCGCCCGGCATCATGCGCAACGGCCGCGGTGAGCCTTCGACCGACCCGCGCGAGTACTACTCGGATCCTCCCGGCTCCCTGATCACGGCCGGCGAGCACAAGGGCTACGGCCTGTCGCTGGCGGTCGAGATCCTCGGCGGCATCCTGTCGGGCACCGGGCCGGCGCGCCCGGACAAGGGGCCCGTCAGCAACGGCGTCCTGATGCTGTGCATCGATCCGGGACGCTTCCTGCCGGCGGGCGATTTCCACGCTCAGGTCGGGACGCTCTTCGGCTTCGTGAGATCGGCCCCGCTGGCCGGCGGCTCCGAGGAAATCCTGATCCCCGGCGAGCCGGAGGAGCGCACCTCGCGCGAGCGCCGCGCCGGCGGCGTGCCGATCGACGACGAGACGTGGCGGCAGATCGCGGCGTGCGCCGCCGAGGTCGGCGTCGATGCTTGAGGTGGTCACCATGAAGGAGATCGACGCGATCTTCGTGGTGACCGACGCCCTCGGGATCCATCGCGAGCAGCTCGTGATCCCGCTCGGGCCTGCTACGCCCGGCCGAGTCCGGCGTACGCCGAGCGGCAAGATCGAGATCACGGTCGACGCCGAGCGGCCGATCGAGGACTGGCTCACGGAGCTGCCGCGGCTCATCGCCGCCGCTCAGGGGAAGTGAGCTGACGGCGGGGCTCAAGCGCGGGCTCGGGCTCTTCCCGCTCGCCGCGATCGTCTTCTTCAACGTCAGCGGCGGTCCCTACGG
>DATEMW010000355.1:0-3564 GCA_035275385.1 Candidatus Methylomirabilota bacterium
GCCACGACAACGATGATAAGCTCCGCCGCATGCCGGGCCGTCGAGTTCCGTTGCGCGCCGTCGCCGCGCTCTTCCTCCAGCGTCAGCACCTGGCGCGGCCTCGGTCGAAGGCGCTGACCGCGCCCCGGCTGCGCCGCTTCGCCGAGGACGTCGGCGGGATCCAGCTCGATTCGATCAACGTGCTGGACCGCGCTCACTACCTGACGGTGTGGAGCCGGTTCGGCCCGTACGACCGGCGGTGGCTCGATCGGCAGGTCTATCGCAAGCGACTGCTCTTCGAGTACTGGGCGCACGCGGCGTGTCTGGTGCCGGCCTCGGACTTCGCGTGGTGGCGGCGCGCGATGCTCGACTACCGGAGCCGCCACACCGGCTGGTCGGGCTGGCTCAGGCGCAACGGCAAGATGCTGAAGACCGTCAAGGACGCCGTGCTGGCGAACGGGCCAATGGCCAACGGCGACTTCGAGGGTCGGCGCCGACCGGGCCGCGGCGGCTGGTGGTCGTGGCGGCCGGTGCAGCACGCGCTCCATCACCTCTGGATGACCGGCGCGCTGACGATCCACTCGCGCGAGCACTTCCAGAAGCGCTACGACCTTCTCGAGCGCGCGATCCCGACGGCGCTCGACGTCGAGCCGGTCACCGCCGTCGAGTTCCAGCGCTGGCACCTCGAGCGCTCGCTGCACGCGATGGGCGCTGCGACCGAGCTCGATCTGGCGCGCTACCTCACGTTCCCGCGCTTTCAGCCCGGGATCCGCCGCGCGGCGCTCCGCACGATGCTCGAGCGCGGCGACGTCAGCGAGATCGAGCTCGAGGGCTCGGCCGGCCGATGGGTCGCGCTCACGCGCGACGTGCCGGCATTGAAGCGAGCGGGGCGCGCGGAGGCGCCGTCGCGCGGAACGACGTTTCTGTCGCCGTTCGATTCGCTGATGTGGCATCGCGATCGGGTCGCGCGGCTCTTCGGCTTCGACTACCGCATCGAGGTCTACACGCCCGGGCCCGAGCGCGTGCACGGCTACTACACGCTGCCGATCCTGCACGACGGCCAGCTCATCGGCCGCGTCGACGCCAAGGCGCACCGCGCCGATCGCAAGCTCGAGGTCCGTCACGTGCATTTCGAGCCGTGGTTCGCGACGAAGGGTATCTCGCCGACGGGGTTGGAGCGACTGGATCAGGACGCGGCGATGGCCGGCGTCGCGGACGCGCTGCGCTCGCTCGCCGTCTTCGTCGGCGCCGACGCGGTGCGCCTGCGCCGCGTGACTCCCGGACGGCTGCGCGCGCCACTCACGCGGTGTCTGCGCGATGCGCGAGAGCCCGTCGCCCCGCCTGCCTTCGTCAGCGCACTCGAGGCTGCTAGATCTCTTTGCTGAGGTCGTGCCCCACGAAGTAGCTGCCGAGCACGGACCCATCGGGGAAGCGGACCGTGATGCTCCCCAGACCGTGGTGAGCGTTCGGGTCGACGTCGGTCACCACGCCGCCGGTTCTGAACGTCGTCCTCACCCGGTCACCGACCACGAAGGGGCAGACGACGTCCTGCATCGAGCGCCGAAGCTTCCTTCCGGCCAGGAATGCTCTGAGCGGCTTCAACGCGGCGTCGAGTAAGCCCGCCTCTTCCGCAGGGGCGGGTGCCGCGGCGCCGTCGACATCGTACGTTTCCCCGTCATCTCCCTGCACCGTCCATCCGTTGGCGGCAGCGAGCCTCACGAGCGCGCGAACCTGCTCGTCCGTCGGGCTCTTGACGGTGATGGCGCCGTCCTCGAAATAGACCCAGTCGGAGATCTCTCGTGTCGCGCGCAGGCGGTCCCACTCCTCGCGACTGAACTGATCGGAAGCCGCCCGCCCGTTGCGTTTGACCAGATAGAGGTTGTAGCCCAATGCGTCGCCTCCCTCAGCGCGTCATGGCGTCGAGCACCCATGCCTGATCACTTATGAGTGGTGCCGGGCATGTGTGGGCGGTCGCTCGGAATCCTGCTACCATCCAGCTATCTTAGCGCCCGAGAGGTCGTGGAATGGACAAGGAAGGTAGCCAGCTCATCCGGGGACTCGAGGGGGTCGTCGCCGCCGAGACCAAGCTCTGCGACCTCGACGGCAAGAACGGTCGCCTCGCCTACGGCGGCTACGACATCGACGACCTGGCGCAGCGCGCGAGCTTCGAAGAAGTCTGCCACCTGCTCTGGTACGGCGATCTTCCGAACGCGGCGCAGCTCGACAAGATCACCTACGCGCTCATCGCCGCGCGCGAGATCCCGACCGACCTCGTCCAGGCCTTTCGGCTCATGCCGAAGGCGACGGATCCGATGCGCGTGCTCCAGGCCGCCGTGGCGATGCTCGGCATGAGCGATCCGGATACGACCGACAACTCCCACGCGGCGAATATCCGGAAGGCGATCCGGCTCACGAGCCAGATGGCGACCGCGATCTGTGCCCATCACCGGGTCCGGTCCGGCGAGGAGCCGATCCGTCCGGCATCGGATCTCTCGCACGCCGCGAACTTCCTCTATATGCTCACGGGCAAGCGACCGAGCGGCGTCGTGAGCAAGGCGTTCGACGCAAGCCTGACGCTCTACGCCGAGCACGAGCTGAACGCGTCGACGTTCACCACGCGGTGCATCGTCTCGACCCAGTCCGACATGCACTCGGCCGTGGCCGGCGGCGTCGGCGCGCTCAAGGGTCCGCTGCACGGCGGCGCCGGCGAAGCCGTGATGCGCACGTTAATGGAGATCGGCGAAGTCGCCAACGTCGATGCCTTCACCGAGAAGGCGCTCACCGAGAAGCGGCGGTTCATGGGCATGGGGCACCGCGTCTACAAGGCGGGCGATCCGCGCGCGGCGATCCTCAAGGGCATGGCCGAAGAAGCGTGCCGTCAGTCCGGCCAGTTCAAGTGGTACGAGATGGCGGTGAAGCTCCACGCGCGCATCAACGAGGCGAAGAAGCTGATCCCCAACGTCGACTTCTATTCGGCGCCGCTCTTCTACTCGCTCAACATCCCGGTCGATCTCTTCACACCGGTGATCGCGGCCGGCCGCATCGCGGGCTGGACGGCGAACATCGTCGAGCAATTCGACGACAACCGCCTGATCCGCCCCCGCGGCGATTACATCGGCCCGTCGCGCCGTACCTTCAAGACCGTCGACAAGCGTTGAGCCGCCACCAAGCAATGAGAACGTCGCCCTCGAACCGGCCTCTCAAGAGCATCGAGCGGAGCCAAGCCGAATGACGTCACCGGCGATGCTGATAGCGCCGCAGACCGTGTCCGAACCGGTGGGGGGGTCTGGGGGAGGAGCGGCGCTCGCTCCCCCCCAGTCCAACTAAATGCCCCAGAGCCTCACGCACAAGCTCATCGCCAGCCATCTAGTCGCCGGCAAACCCGAGGCTGGTCACGAGATCGGGATCTCGATCGATCAGCTCCTGCTCACCGACACCAACGGCACGATGTCGTGGCTGCAGTTCGAGGCGATGGGCTTTCCACGCGCCGTGCCCGCGCGCATCGTGAGCTACGCGGACCACAACGTCTATCAGGTCGACTCGCGCAACTCCGACGACCACCGCTACATGCAGGCCGTCTCGCGC
>DATEMW010000356.1:0-7769 GCA_035275385.1 Candidatus Methylomirabilota bacterium
AACACGGTCGGCCTTCCCGATTCGGCCGTTCGCGAAAGCCGCGAGCGCGTGCGCACCGCGATCAAGAACGCCGGCTTCAAGTTTCCCGCCGACCGGATCACGGTGAACCTCGCCCCCGCCGACCTGCGCAAAGAAGGCGCCTCGTTCGACCTGCCGATCGCGCTCGGCATCCTCGCCGCCACCGGCGTGATCAAGCGCGACGACATCGATCGGCTGGCGGTCGTGGGCGAGCTCGCGCTCGATGGCCAGATCCAGGCGGTCCGAGGCGTGCTCGCCGTCGGGCTCACGTGCCGGCGACAGAAGATCGAAACGCTCCTGGTCCCCGTCGCCAATTGCCTCGAGGCGCGCGCGGTCGACGGCGTGCGCGTGCTCGCCGCGCCCACCTTGCGCGACGCCGTCGGCCTGCTCAACGGCGAGACCGAGGCCACCCCGCAGGGGGAGGCGACGCCGATCGCGGCGAGCTCGGGCGACGAGCTCGACTTCGCCGACGTCCGCGGCCAGGCCCACGCCAAGCGCGCACTCGAGATCGCCGCGGCGGGCGCGCACAACGTCTTGCTCGTCGGCCCGCCGGGCGGCGGCAAGACGATGTTGGCGCGGCGGCTCGCCGCGATCCTGCCGCCGCTGTCGCGGGACGAGGTGATCGAGTCGTCGACCATCTGGTCGGTCGCCGGCCTGCTGCCACGGCACGGCGAGCTCATGAGCCAGCGTCCATTCCGGGCGCCGCATCATACGATCTCAGTGTCCGGGCTGATCGGCGGCGGTAGCCCGCCGCATCCGGGCGAGGTCACGCTCGCCCACCTCGGCGTGCTCTTCCTGGACGAGCTACCCGAGTTTCAGAAGCATGTGCTCGAGTCGCTGCGCCAGCCGATCGAGGACGGACGGGTCACGATCGCGCGCGCCAGCGGCGTCAATGACTTCCCCGCCCGGTTCCAGCTGATCGCCGCCGCCAATCCCTGCCGCCGCGGGTGCCGTTCGCTCGACACCTGCGTGTGCACGCCTGCCGAGCGTGCGCGCTATCTTGGCCGCCTCTCGCGCCCGCTCCTCGACCGCATCGACCTGCACGTCGAGCTCCCCGCGCTGTCGCCCGAGCAGATCCAGAGCTTGGCCTCGGGCGACGCGAGCGAGACGATCCGCGGACGCGTGGCGGTCGCACGCCAGCGGCAGCGCGAGCGCTTCCGCTCCGGCGCGATCCGCGTGAATGCCGCGATGAATCCGCGCCAGGTGCGACGGTTCTGTCGCATCTCGACCGACGCCGAGCGCTTACTCGCCGCGGCGGTGACGCAGCTCGGACTCTCGGCCCGCGGCCACGACCGCGTGCTCAAGGTCGCGCGCTCGATCGCCGACCTGGCGGGTTCCGATGCGCTGACCGCCGAGCACTGCGCGGAGGCTATCCAGTATCGCGGGCTCGACCGTCAGTGGCGGGCGTGAGGCTAGCGGCTCACTGCTTCTGCACGACGACGCGGCCGTCCGGGTTCACGAAGACCCGGTAGCGGCTTCCGTCCGAGCATGCGACCGCGTAGTCGTTCTCGCCCTGCTTCGTCGCGGTGACGACCTGGCCGCAGGACTGGCCCTGAAGCGCGATGACCGCGGTCAAATCCTTCAGCACCGCCGCGTCATCGGCGGCCAGCGCGGGCCCGGCCATCACAACGACCGACGGCACGATCCAGGCGCGGACCTTGGTTCGCCAGCTCATGATCCCTCCTTCCAATTGAATCAGAGATTCTTGAATTTGTCCGGATCGACCAGAATGCTCCACAGCGCCTCGCGCGAGGACGAGACGTCGCGGGCAAGCCCCGGATCGCCATCCTGAAGCAGAGACAATACCTTCATGAGCAGCAGATCATAGGCCTGCCGCAGCGTGGTCAGTCTCGAGCCGTCATGCGACTTGTGAAAGTCGCGGAATTCGTCGAGCAAGTCGTCGACCTGATTCTTGAGCGAGAGCTTGGTGAACACGCCGATCGCCTTGGTATCGCGTAGGCGCTGCTCCAGAGAGCCCAGATCCAAGGTCGGCGCTTTCGCCGGCGCCGCAGGTGCGGCGGCGGTCGTCCGTTCGGCGGGTGCTGGTGCAGAGGGCTTCGGAGGCGCTTGCGTCGCCGGAGGTCGCGGAGGCGGTGTCGCCGGCGCGGGCGGTGGTTGAGCTTGGGGCGTTCGAGCCGGCGGCGGTGTCTGAGCCGGCGGTGTCTGCGGCTCCTTGGTGGACGGCTTGGGCGCCGGTGCGACTTCTGGGGCGGGGGCAGCCGTCTTCGGAGGCTCGGGACGCGCCGGTGGCGGCGCTTCGGCGGCAGGGGGCGTCTCTGGCTTGCTCCCCGCAGTCGGCGCGGCTTGTGTCGTCTCTCGGCCCCCGGTGCTCTCCGCTGGGCGCGAGCTCTGGGAAGCACCGGCGCACGCCTGGCACAGCAGGGCCAGGATGCCGACAGCCACAACTTTCGCGTGATTGCCTGGTGTCACCTGCTCCCGCTTGCACGCTGCTGCGGTAGTGTGCTGCTCTTCCTCAGCATGCCTGACATTCTTGCGGATGCGAGCCGTGCCACATAATGGGCGCGATGTCCGCGTGGTCTGCGACGCGCAGCCTTCTCGTATCGGACGCAGAGCGGCCGCCGCTGATTCTCGTCCACGGGGCCGCCAACTCGGCGCGCGTGTGGACCTTCTGGCAAGACGAGCTCGCCCGGCGCGGATGGTCGTCTCATGCGATCGACCTTCGCGGCCACGGCGCCAGCGGGGCCGCCGACCTCGGCGCGACGCGAATGGCCGACTACGCCGCCGACGTGGTCTCGCTCGCGCGCACGCTGCGCCGAGCTCCGGTCCTCTTGGGGTGGAGCATGGGCGGGCTCGTCGCGATGATGGCGGCGACGGCGTGCGAGGCGCCGGCGTGCGTCGGTCTGGCGCCCAGCAAGCCGGCGCGGACGCTCGACCCCGCCGTCCCGTTGCGCGCCGGCGTCTTCGGCCCCGAGGAATACGGCATCGTCGATCGCGATCCCGACCATCAGCCGGCGATGGCGGATCTCGATCGCAGCGAGCGAGTCGTCGCGCTCGACTCGCTCGGGCCCGAATCGCGCCTCGCGCGTGACGAGCGCAAGGCGGGAGTCGTCGTCGACATTCGATGTCCGCTGCTGATCGTCACCGGGACGAGCGACACGTTGTGGCCTCGAGATCGGTACGACGCGCTGCCCTTCGCGGCCGACCACGTCAGTATCGACGGCGCCTCGCACTGGGGATTGGTGCTGAATCGCCGCCTGCTGGCGACGATGGGGTCAGCGTTGACAGACTGGCTGGGAAAGGCGCTCGCGCGCGGGAGCGGCGAGAGCCCTCCGCGGCGCTAGCGGCGGCCGCGCGGCGGGATGTTCGTGTAGACGATCGAGCCGTCTTCGCCGACGGTGCGATAGACCGGGGTCGGCGGCGCGCTGTTTCCGGCGTTCGTCGTGCCGTCGAAGTGGTAGAGGACGCGCGTCACGTAGTCGCGAGTCTCCGGGTACGGCGGGATCCCTCGATGCGTGACGACCGCCTTTTCGCCCGCGTTGTACGCGGCGAGAGCCAGCGGCAGGTCCTGTCCGAAACGGTCGATCAGCCCACGAAGATGGCGAACGCCGCCGTCGATGTTCTGCTGGGGATCGAAGCTATTGCGAACACCGAGCATCGAGGCCGTGTCGGGCATCAGCTGCATGAGCCCCTGAGCGCCCTTCACCGAGACCGCTCGAGGATTGAACGCGGACTCGACTCTGATGACGGCCTGGACCAGCCGCTCTGGGACGCCGTAGCGCTCGGCGGCCTGTTTGATCTCCGCCGCGTAGCGCGAGGTGTCGGCGGGCGGAAGCCGCAGGAACCCCGCGGAAGTACCCGATGAGTAGCCGGCGAGGTTCTTGTACCGCGGGTCGGTGGGCGCGTTGGTGAAATGGACGGTGCCGTCGCCCTCGGAGAGACGGTAGACCTGTGCGTCGGCCGTCGTCCACGCGAGGAGCACCGTAGATACCACACCCAGGAAACATCCTAGGCGGTACATACGGCTATGTTAGCCGAGCGGCCGGCGCACCATCAAGACAGAAACAGCGTTCCGGAAGCCCTCAAGTGTCCGCAAATCAAGACGTTAATGCCATACGCTCCACTTCGGGCCAGCTCGGGACGTCCTCCAGCGCGTGCCGGAGGACGTCTCTCACCGAATCCACGAGGTGCACGGTCATCTCGTCGCGAACTTTGGCCGGCACATCTTCCATCAGGTTCTTGGCGTTTCGCGCCGGCATCACCAGAGTCCGGATCCCGGCCCTGTGCGCCGCCAGCACCTTCTCCTTGATTCCACCCACCGGCAAGACCCGGCCGGCAAGACTCACCTCGCCGGTCATGGCCAAGCCCGGGCGCACCCGCCGTCCCGTCAGCAGGGAGACCAGCGCCGTGGTCATCGTGACGCCCGCCGACGGACCGTCCTTCGGAATCGCGCCGGCTGGCACGTGCACGTGGATGTCCGACGTCTCCCAGAAGTCCGGTGCGATACCGAGCTCATCGGCGTGCGACCGCACCCACGAGAGAGCAGCCTGGACCGACTCCTTCATCACGTCGCCGAGCTGTCCGGTCAGGGTGAGGGTGCGCTTGCCGGGCATGCGCGTTGCCTCGATGACCAGGACGTCGCCGCCCACGGGCGTCCACGCCAGGCCGATCGCAACGCCCGGAACGACCGTGCGCTCCTCGACCTCCTCGAGCTCGAAGCGCGGCACGCCCAGGAACGACGTGACCACGTCGGGCGTGATCCGCGCCGACCCCGTCTGCCCCTCGGCGCGACGACGCGCCACCTTGCGGCAGACGCTGGCGATCTCGCGCTCGAAGCTCCGCACACCGGCCTCGCGGGTGTAGCCGCGCGCCAGCAGGCGGAGCGCCTCGGGCGTGAACTCGATGTCCCTGCCCGGGTCGAGCCCGTGCTCGCGCGCCTCCTTGGGCACGAGGTGCCGCTGGGCGATCGCGATCTTTTCCTCCTCGGTGTAGCCGGCCAGATGGATGATCTCCATCCGGTCGCGCAGCGCCGGAGGCACCGTGTCGATCACGTTCGCCGTCGTGACGAAGAGCACGCGCGAGAGATCGAACGCCACGTCGACGTAGTGGTCGCGGAACGAGACGTTCTGCTCCGGATCGAGCACCTCGAGCAGGGCCGAGGCCGGATCGCCCCGAAAGTCCATCCCGAGCTTGTCGATCTCGTCCAGCATGAACACCGGATTCTTCGTCCCGGCGCGCCGGAGCCCCTGGATGATCTGTCCCGGCAAGGCGCCGATGTACGTCCGTCGATGGCCGCGGATCTCGGCCTCGTCGCGCATGCCGCCGAGCGAGATGCGATGGAACTTGCGGCCGAGCGCGCGGGCGATCGACCGCCCGAGCGAAGTCTTCCCCACGCCGGGAGGACCGACGAAGCACAGGATCGGATCCTTGCCCGACGGACGGATCTTCTTGACCGCAAGGTATTCGAGGATCCGCTCCTTGATCTTCTCCAGCCCCTCGTGATCCTCGTCGAGGATCGTCCGGGCGGCCGCGATGTCGACGTTGTCGGCCGTCTCCTGCTGCCACGGCATCGACACGAGCCAGTCGATGTACGTGCGCGCGACGGTGTACTCCGCCGCAGCCGGCGGCATCTTCGCCAGGCGGTCGACCTCCCGGAGCGCCTCTTTCTTGGCCTCCTCGGTCATGCCGGCCGCCTCGATCTTCTCGCGGAGCGCGTCGATCTCCTGGGTCCGGTCGTCGGCGTCGCCCAGCTCCTTCTGAATCGCCTTCATCTGCTCGCGCAGGTAGTACTCGCGCTGGGTCTTCGACATCTCCGACTGGGCCTCGGACTGGATCTTCGAGCCCAGCTCGAGGACCTCGACCTCTTTCGTCAGGGCCGCGACGAGCTTTTGCAGGCGCTCGGCGACGCTGATCGTCTCCAGGAGCTCCTGACGCAAGGTCGTCGACAGCGTCGGCAGCGAGCCGGCGATGAGATCCGCGAGCGCGCTCGGACCCTCCGCAGCGCCGACGACGTTCATGAGCTCGTCGGGCAAGGTCGGGGCCAGGGCAACCACCTTCTGGAAGAGTCCGGTGGCCGTACGCGCCAGTGCTTCGACCTCCAGCGTCGCCGCGGTCGGCGCCTCGTCGGTGAGGCGCTGGATCCGCGCGCGCAGGAACGGCGCCTCCTGCACGACGTCACTGATACGGAACCGCGAGATGCCCTGCACCACCAGCCGCAACGTACCGTCGGGCTGCTTGAGCGCCTTGTGGATCAGGATCACGGTCCCGATCGTGTGCAGCTCGTGGGCACGCGGGTCTTCTGCGCCTGGATCACGCTGCATCACGGCGCCCAGGATCCGACTGCCCTGGAGCGCGTCCTGGACCAGGCGCACCGATCCCGGGCGGCCGACCGCCAGAGGGGTCACCGCATGCGGCAGGATCACCGTGCCGCGCAAAGGCAGAATCCCGAGGACGTCGGGAATGTTCAGCTCGTTCTCGTCACGCTCAGCCATGGTTCTCCTTTCGACCTAGAACAGATCGACGGGCTTGAGCTGGCCAGATGCCGCGCGAACGAGAGCCTCGCGCGGCTCTTGCGGCCGACTCTGCGTCGTCGTCTCGCCGCCCTCCTCGCGGAGGTACGTGACCAGATCTTCGATCTGCTTCTGCATCTCGATCATCCGTCGCCTCATCTTTAGGATGACCTCGATGCCGGCGAGATTCACACCGAGGTCGCGCGTCAACCTCAAGAGCCGGGACAGCTCGTCGACGTCCTCGGTGGAGTACATGCGCGTTCGCCCGACGGTCCGGCTCGGGCGCACCAGCCCCTTCTTCTCGTAGAAGCGCAGCGTCTGCGGGTGGACGTTCAGCATGTCGGCGACCACCCCGATCATGTAGAGCGGCTTGCCGCGATCGGTCACTCGGCACCTCCCCGATAACGCTCCAGCGCCGTCCGCGTCTCGACCGGCATCAGGCGCGCGAGCTCGCGCACCAGCTCGTGCGTCCGCGCGTCAAGACCCGTCGGCACCTCGAGCCGGGCGGTCACGTACAGATCGCCCGGCGATTCGCCGGTCAGCCTCGGCAGCCCCTGGCCGCGCAAACGAAATACCTGACCGCCGGTTGTTCCGGGCGGCACCACCAGCACGGCCTCGCCCGAGGGCGTCGGCACCCGGATGCGGGCGCCCAGCAAGGCTTCCCACACGCTGATCGGGACGTCGCAGTGCACGTTGTCGCCCTTGCGTCGAAAGAACGGATGCTCCCCGACCCGCGTGCTGACGATCAGATCCCCGCGCGGCCCGCCGAACGGGCCGGCGTTGCCCTCCTCGGGAACGCGAATCTGCGCCCCGGAGTCGACTCCGGCAGGCACGACCACGCCGACCGCTTCGACGACGCGGCGCACGCCGCGTCCCACGCATGCTCCGCATCGCCCGTTCTTCGTGGTCCCGCTCGCGCCGCACTGCGTGCACGGCGAGAACCGCTGGACGTCCAGACGTGTTCTGGTACCCCGAACCACTTCCGCGAACGACAGGTCGACGACGGCGTGGACGTCGTCACCGCGGCGCCCCTCCGGCAGCGCTTCCTCGACGGCGCCCGCATGCCCGAAGCGGTCGTACATCTGGCGCGCGGTCGGATCAGCGAGGACTCGGAACGCCTCCGCGATCTCCTCGAACAGCTCGCGGGCGCGCTCGTCCCAGAAATTGACATCGGGCGAGTACTGCCGCGCGAGGCGCTGATATGCTCGGCGCACCTCGCGCGGCGGAGCCGTCGCCGCGATACCCAGAACCGCGTAGTAGTCGCGACGCATGAGCGGTTACTTC
>DATEMW010000357.1:0-2596 GCA_035275385.1 Candidatus Methylomirabilota bacterium
CGCGGGGCGGCGCCGGCGCGGCGGGGATGCGGCCGAACGTCGCGTCGACGATCGGCCGAACACGCGCGGCGTCCACGGCGCCGACGACAACCAGCACCATGTCCTTCGGCACGAAGTGTTTCCGGTAGAACTGCTCCAGCCCCGGACGCGTCAGCTTCTGGATGAACTCCCGCTCGCCGAGGAGCGGCCGCCCGTACGGATGCGGCGAGTAGCTCACCTCGTAGAGGCGCCGGAGCAGGAACTTCTCCGGGTCGTCCTCGATGAGGTTCATCTCTTCGAAGACGACCTTCTTCTCGTTGTCGATCTCCGCGGGCGGAAAGCTCGCGTGGGTCGCCAGGTCGGCGAGCAGCTCGACGCCGGCGCGCAGGTGCTCGACCGGCACCACGAAGTCGTAGTGCGTCGTGTCGTACGAGGTGAACGCGTTGCTCGCGCCGCCGAAGCCTTCGATCATCGTGTCGATCGAGCCCGGCGGCCGCGTCGGCGTCCCCTTGAACAGCATGTGCTCGATGTAGTGCGCGAGCCCGAGCTCGTTGGGGGCCTCGTCGCGGCCGCCCATCCGCATCCACAGCTGGAGCGCCACGACGTCGCTCGCGCGATGCTCCTGCACGATCAGCACGACGCCGTTCGCGAGCACCTCACGGGTCGGCTTCGCGAGCGCCGTCGGCCCCCGTCCGGAGGTCGTGGCGCACCCGGCGAGGCACATGAGTGCCAGCATCGCGGCGGCGCGCGTCCGCCGGCGGCCCATCAGCTGACCCCGTTGAGGAGGTAGTCGAACAGATCGAAGTTGCGCAGGTCCGCGGACGCCGCCAGCCGACGCGCCGACGCAAGGTCGAGCGGGCGGTTGATCACGAACGGCACCGTCTGCTCGGAGACGCCGCCGTGGGAGCGAAGCGGCTCCTCGAGCAGCGACAGATCGTGCTCCTCCGGCGACTTCCCCAGCACGGTGTGGGTCTCGCCGATGATGATCAGATCGCCGACCCGGTCGCGCGGCAGCTCGAACCGTGCGCAGCCGGTCTCGTTGTCGTAGACCGCGGCGATGCCGGCGACGGCCGCCAGCCGGGACGCCACGCTCTTGGCCTCTCCCGCGTCGTCGAGATAGACCGTGGCGAACGAGCCCAGCGCGCCGTGGTGCACGACGTACGGATCGGTGATCGGCAGGATCACCCGTGCGCGGCCGGCGCCGACGAGCGTGTCGAGCAGCGGCCGCAGATAGACCACGCGCGGGGTGCCGTCCGCATTGGACTTGGCGTTCATGCCGTGATCGGCCGTGATTCCGAGCGCGGCGCCGGCGTGGTCGAACGCGTCGAAGTAGCGGTCGAGCATCGCATAGAAGGCGGTCGCCGCCGGCGCGCCAGGCGCGTGCTTGTGCTGCACGTAATCGGTCAGCGAGAGATACATGACGTCGGGGCGCTCGCGCTCGAGCAGCTCGAGCCCTGCGGCCAGCACGTACTCCGAGAGCTCCGCGCTGTAGACCGAGGGCACGGGCATCGCGACCAGATCGGTCGCACGCTCGATGCCGTGCTCGACCTTCGTCGTCTGGTCAGCCTTCTCGGAGGAAAAGCAGATGCCGTCCATACCGTGACCCAGCAGGCGCCGGAGCTTGTCCTTGGCGGTCACCACCGCGACGCGCGCCCCCGCGCGCGACAGCGTCGCCAGCAGGGTCTCGCAGCGCAGGAATTTCGGATCGTTCATCATGACTTCCTGCCCGGTGGCGGGATCGTAGAAGTAGTTGCCCGAGATCCCATGGACCGCCGGCGAGGCGCCCGTGACGATCGAAAGGTTGTTTGGATTCGTGAAGCTCGGCACGACCGAACGGGCGACGCGATACACGCCGTCGCGGCGGAAGCGCGCGATGGCCGGCGTGGTGCCGTCGGCGAGCCCGCGCTCGAAATATTCGGGCTCGGACCCGTCGATGCAGACGATGACAGCCGGACGACTCGGAGCACGGTACTGGCGGCCGTTGACGGAGACGCTCGTGGAGTTCATGGCTCCCCAGATACTACGGCGAGGGCCGCCGTCATGAAAGCTGGTTTTCGGCGCGCGAGCTGACCGTGGCCGCTGCGTGCCGCCGACGCATCGCGCGCCGTCCCCACTCCCACACGCGGACGCCGAGCAGGATCAGCAGCGCGGTCGCGTACCAGTACGGATCCTTCACCCCGACCTTCGCGAGCCACGTGTAGTGCAGCACCCCGCACACCGCGGCGACATAGGCGAGGCGATGCAGACGCGTCCAGTTCCGCGCGCCCAGGCGGCGGATCATCCCGGTCGTGGAGGTCGCGGCGAGCGGGATCAGCGAGACGAGCGCCGCCATGCCGATCGTGATGTACGGGCGCTTGACGATGTCGGCCCACATCCGCGGCCAGTCGAAGAAGAAGTCGAGCACGATCCACACCGAGAAGTGCAGGCACACGTAGAAGAACGCGAAGAGGCCGAGGAGACGCCGCAAGGTGACGGGCCAGGACAGCCCGAACACGATCCGGAGCGGCGTCATCGCGAGCGAGGCGAGCAGGATCCTGAGCGTCCAGTCGCCGAGCGTGTTGGTGATGAAGCTGATCGGGTTGGCGCCGAGATCGTCGTTCCACGCCCGGTAGGCCAG
>DATEMW010000358.1:0-7212 GCA_035275385.1 Candidatus Methylomirabilota bacterium
TGCTGCACGGGCTCGAGTACTCGGGCATGCAGTTCGGCGACGTCGTCGCGATCCAGGGCGCGGGCGGCCTCGGCATCTACACCGCGGCGATCGCGGCCGAGAAGGGCGCGTCGAAGGTCATCTCGATCGACAAGCAGCCGCTGCGTCTGGACTTTGCGAAGAAGTGCGGCGCCACCGACGTGATCGACATGAACGAGTTCCCGACGCCGGAATCGCGCGTTCAGCGCGTGAAGGATCTCACCGACGGGCGCGGCGCCGACGTGGTGGTCGAGGTCGTCGGCATCGCGGCGGCGACAGTCGAAGGGCTCGACATGGTCCGCCTGGGCGGCAAGTTCGTCGACATCGGCAACATCGTGCCGCAGGCGGTGAGCTTCCCGGCCATCAAGGTGATCCAGCAGCAGATCAAGTGGACGGGGCTCATGCACTACAACCCGTGGATCATGCCGGCCGCGCTCGATCTCCTGGTGCGCACGCGCGACAAGTACCCGCTCTCGAAAGTGGTCTCGCACAGCTTCCCGCTGGCGGACGTCAACAAGGCGTTCGCGTTCGCGGAGTGGCAGGGCAAGAACGCCGGGACGGCTGCGACGCGCGTGATCCTCAAGCCGTAGGCGCGGCGCCCGCCGTCAGCCAGTCGAGGATTCTCGGATTTTCGTCTCGCGGGTAGGTGTGGGAGAGGTCCTCGATCTCGCGGTAGACGAGCCGGGCGCCGGCAGCCTGCAGCGCGTCGCGCCCGATGTGCGCCGTCGCAAGCGGGAACATCCAGTCGAGCGCGCCGTGGATCATATAGATCGGTCGGCCGGCGGCGTGCTGAAGCCCCTCGCCTGCCAAAAGGAAGGGGTGGAGCACGCCGCACGCCGGCGCCAGGTGCGTGAACGGCGTGTCCGCATCGCGCAGGCCGTTCAGCAGCGCATAGGTCCCGCCATCGGACATCCCGGTCAGTAGCACGCGCGTGCGATCGACCGGGTAGCGCGCCGCCACTCCCTCGATCATCTGCTTGATCCCGTCGGCGTCGACGTCCTCCATGTTCATGATCGACCACGTTCGGTCGCGCGCGGTGGGCGCCATCAGCAGCACGCCGTGCGAGCGCGCGTCGGCGAGCCAGCTCCAGAGGAAGTCGCGGCCGTGACCGCTTCCGCCGTGGAGCGCGACCACAAGTGGCATCGCAGTCTCGCCGTCCCAGTGCTCGGGCACGTACACCGAGAATCCGCCGCGCGCGTCGCGCTCGTTCCCGGCGTGGAGCACACCCACGCGTATCTCGTCGTCGCGCAACGCGCCCGCGCGCAGGCGCGCGGCCAGCGCATCGTCGTCGCGCCGCGCCGGCTCGAGGAACCAGCGGTTCACCGGCTCGAACACGGGCGCCAGGGGATAGAGCGTCTCCTGGATCCGGGCAAAGCGCCGGATCGCGCGGTAGAGATCGATCGGGTTGTCGGGCGCGCCCGCGGCCTCGCCGAACGCGGTGACCAGATCGACCGTCTGGCGCGCCACGTCGATCAGGCGGTCGCGCATGAACCGCAGATCGTCCGGCCACTCGACCTTCTCGAGAGCGCTCAGGGGCTCGCCGACGGCGTCGGCGCACGGCGCCAGCTCTTCGGCGAGGCGTGGGGCGAACGGAGGAAAGAGATGGCGCTGCACCCAGAGGATCCGCTCGAGCGTGTCCAGGAGTGGCTGCAATAGCTGGCCGATCGCGACGATCACTGCGGAGGACGGCGGCATGGCGTGAAGCATCTCACACAGGCCGTCGCTCCGGTGACGCCACGGCCAGAGACGCCGCCGTTCTGGCACCGAGCCGTCGCTCGTTACGTCATGTATGGCGTGGCTTTGGCTCGCGATCGACCTGGCACCTCTGGTGCTTCATCCAGTCCACATGGTCGGCCTCTTCCGGATATTCGTCATGATCGTCCTCGCAGTCGCGGGCACGTTGCTGCCGCCGGCTCTCGCGGGGGCCGCGCCGCTGCGAACCTTCTACGTCGATCCGGCGGGCAACGACTCGGCGGAGGGCTCGTCCACGGCGCCCTGGCGCACGCTGCAGAAGGCGGCCGACACCGTGCGGGCAGGCGATCTCGTGATCGTTCGCGCCGGCCACTACGCGGGCCTCTATCTGACCACCAGCGGAACGGCCACCGATCCCATCACGTTCCGGGGTGAGCCCGGCGCCATCGTCGACTCGCAGAATCCGCGAACGCAGGACGGCATCAACCTCGAGGGCGCGAGCTACGTGGTCGTCGAGAGCTTCACGGTGACCGGCGTGCCGCGCGCCGGGATCCGCTCGGTCGTGAACCACCACGTGACGATCCGCAACAACACCGGCGACCTCAACGGGCGCTGGGGCATCCTGACCGGCTTCAGCGACGATCTCCTGATCGAGAACAACGTGATGTCGCGCTCGCAGGCCGAGCACGGGATCTACGTGAGCAACAGCGGCGACCGCCCGGTGATCCGCCGCAACCACGTGTGGGGCAACAACGCGAACGGCATCCACATGAACGGCGACCTGAGCCAGGGCGGCGACGGCGTGATCTCGGGCGCCGTCGTCGAGGACAACATCATCCACGACAACGGGGTCGCGGGCGGCTCCGGCATCAACTGCGACGGCGTGCAGAGCTCGATCATCCGCAACAACCTGCTCTACAACAACCACGCCAGCGGCATCTCGCTCTACCAGATCGACGGTGGCCAGCCGGCGCGCAACAACCAGATCTTGAACAACACGATCGTGATGGCGTCCGACGCGCGCTGGGCGATCAACATCCAGGACGCGAGCACCGGCAACGTCATGCGCAACAACATCCTCTTCAATCAGCACCCGTTCCGCGGCAGCATCGCGATCTCGGCTGACAGCTTGCCCGGCTTCGTGAGCGATACCAACGCGGTCATGGATCGCTTCTCGATAGACGGCGGCGACACCCGCGTGACCCTCGCGGCATGGCGCAGCGCGAGCGGGCAGGACTCACACTCGATCGTCGCGACCCCTGCGATGCTATTCGCCAACTTTGCCGGCAACGACTATCACCTGAGCGCCACGTCGCTGGCGCGCGATGCCGGCGGCTCGATCGCGAACGTCACCGACGATCTGGAAGGCGCGCCGCGCCCGCAAGGGTCGGCGTTCGACATCGGCGCCTATGAGTTTCCCGCTTCGACCGCGCCCGTTACGCTAACTGTGACCCGCACGGGCAACGGCACCGTCACGAGCGCGCCGGCCGGCATCAGCTGCGGCACCGGCTGTTCGGCGGCATTCACCGCCGGAACCAGCGTCACGCTGACGGCCGCTCCTGCCGCGGGCTCCATCTTCTCTGGCTGGTCGGGCGGCGGGTGCTCCGGTACCGGCGCGTGCACGCTGACCTTGTCGAGTGCGACGACGGTGAGCGCCGCGTTCGGGCCCGCGCCGGTGGCGGTGACCGTCGTGCGCGCCGGTGTGGGCAGCGGAACCGTCACGAGCGCGCCGGCGGGGATCACGTGCGGTACGACGTGCTCGGCGACGTTCTCATCGGGTAGCTCGGTGATTCTCACCGCGACACCGGCCGGCGGCTCCCTCTTCTCCGGCTGGTCGGGCGGGGGCTGTGGGGGCACCGGCACGTGCACCGTGACTCCGACGAGCGCGACCACCGTCACAGCGACGTTCACGTCGTCGACGACGTTCGGGCTGACCGTGAGCATCGCGGGCGCTGGAACCGGGACCGTGACGAGCACGCCGGCTGGCCTGGCGTGCGGCACTGTCTGCAGCGCGACGTTCTCGTCGGGAACGTCGGTGACTTTGACCGCCGCTCCGGGCGCCGGCTCAGCGTTCGCGGGGTGGAGCGGCGCCTGTAGCGGCGCCGGGACCTGTACGGTGCTGATCGACCAGGCGCACGCCGTGACTGCACGGTTCAGCCGCGTGTTCACCGACCAGACCTTGACGCCGCGCTCCAGCGTGGTGCGCGCCGCGCACTTTACCGAGCTTCGCGGCGCGATCGATACCTTGCGCGCGCGGCAGGGGCTCGCCGTGTTCGGCTGGACCGACCCGAGCCTTGCCGCGGGGGTCACCACGATCAAGCGGGTCCATCTCGTCGAGCTTCGCGCCGCGGTGGCGGCCGTCTACAGCGCGCGCGGCCTCTCGGCCCCGGCATGGACAGATCCGACGATCACGGCGGCCGCGACCCTGGTCCGCGCGGTTCACATCACGGAGCTTCGCACCGCCGTCCTCGCCCTCGAATAGACGCGTTCCCGCGCCCTGCCGTCCGAACGGTGCGCTCAGCGAGCGGCCGTCTTGCGTCCGGCCGACAGGATCTCGTCGACCAGCGCGTAGGCGCGGCTCCGGTCGACGTTGCGCAGGTGGTTGATGCGGCGGTTGCGTGCCGCCGAGGTGAGATAGAAGCGCTCGTAGAGGACGTTGCGGCCGGCCAGGCTCGAGCCGACGAAATCCCATGCGAGCCGGAACAGCGCCGCGCGCTCCTCGGCTCCCGTGCCCTTGGCGCCGTGCAGGAACTCGTCGAGCAGCGGGCGCAGCCCGTCGTGATCGAGCTGGCGCCGGCTCGGGGTCGCCAGCAGATTGTGGCTGCCGATCAGCATCAGGATCTCATTCACGCGCGGAAACCACGTCGCGAGCAGCGACCGCATCGGGTTCAGCGCGCGGCCCTCGGGGAACCAGACGCCGTTGCCGATGTCGTACCCGCGCTCGGCAGACGTGATCACCGCGTTCCGCGAGACCTCGACGTAATCCAGGAGCTCGCCGAGCATCTCGTGCGTTGCTGGGCTCGAATCGCCGAGGGTCTCCGCCATCCGGCACGCGAGCCCGTAGGCGAACTCGAGCTTGGTGAGGGCACGGATGGTGGTCTGGTTGGTCATGTTGTCGCGTAGCCCCGTCGTGCCCACGGTGTTGTACACGTCGAGGTGGCCGTCGCAGAAGAGCTGGTCACGCGGGATCTCGACATCGTCGAAGATCACGAACGCGTCCTGCTCGTCGAAGCGCGTCGAGAGTGGGCGGTCGAAGACGTCGGCTCCCGGTGTGGCCGCGCTGTCGCGGCACAGGAAGATCAGCCCCGGCGCGTCGACGGGGATCGAGAACGCGAGCGCATAGGCTTCGGCGCCCTCCGGCAGGGGATGCGCGGGGTACACCGCGATCTCGTCGGCGAAGGGCGCCAGGGTCGCGAGGATCCGGGCGCCGCGCACGATGATGCCGCCGGCCGTCTCGCCCACCTTGTGCACCGGAACCCGGTTGCCGACGAACTGGGTATCGGTCGCCTTGTCGATGGTCGGGTGAATGATCGTGTGGGTCAGCGAAATGTCCTCGCGCGCGATCCGCTTCTGGAAGCGCACGATGTTGTGGGCGCCTTCCTCGTTTCGGCCCTCGGCGCCCCGCCAGTCATGGGCGCGCGCGGCGAAGCTGGCGAACTTCACGCTCATGTAGTCGGGCGTCCGGCCCATGAGCCCGACGGTGGCCTCGGCGATCCGCGCGAGACCGCGGTTGCGGCGCTTGAGATCGGCGACCGAGCGCGGGATCAGATGCCCGATGTTGATCGGCTCGCCCGACTCCGGATCGGGGGTCAGGCAGTCGTCGGGGAAGGCGTGCTGGCGATCGAACACGCCGGCGATCGTCTGCGCGCCGCCCGCGAGCGCCGGATGCGTGGTGACGTCGTCGACGAGCTCGCCTTCGACCCAGAGCTGTCGCTTGGTGCGGCGAAGCCGATCGAGGAACTGCTTGCCGGAGCGTGCGGGCATGGTGCGCACGAGGGTCGACCAGGAGATCGGGGCTGTCAAGGTCCCTCTGCCGTCGGATGTTTGCTACTCTTGGTGCCCACGGAGGAGCTCCGATGAGACTGAGCCTCGCGTACGAGATGCAGCGCCCGGTCGTAGACGACCACGCGGTCATCAAAGAGACGCTCGAGCAGTGTGTGCTCGCCGACCGGATGGGCTTCGACACGGTCTGGTTCGTCGAGCACCATTTTCTGACGAGCTTCTCGATGTCGCCGTGCCCGGAGGTGATCTTCGGGGCGCTGAGCCAGCTGACCAAGCGCATCCGCCTCGGATTCGGCGTGGTGATCTTGCCGTACCACCATCCCGTGCGCGTCGCCGAGCGCGTGGCGATGGTCGATCACATGTCCGGCGGCCGCGTCGAGTTCGGCACGGGCCGCTCGGCGCCGTACGAGCAGATGGGGATGGGGATCGATCCTCGCAACACGCGCGCGATGTGGGAAGAGTCGCTGCGGATGATCCCGCGCGTCTGGGAGGACGGCCCGTTCTCGGCGGACGGCCAGTTCTGGAAGGTGCCGCCGCGCGACGTGCGGCCCAAGCCCTATCAGAAGCCGCACCCGCCGATCTGGGTGGCCGCCCTCCAGCCCGCGACCTACGAGCTGGCAGCCGAGACCGGCATCGGCGTGATGGCCCTGAGCGTCGCCGCGCCCTCGTACCTGGCGCCGCACATCAAGCAGTACAAGGAGCGCGTGCGCCAGGCCAAGCCGGTCGGGAAGTTCGTCAACGATCAGTGGCTCAGCTCGACGATGGCCCTCTGCGACTGGGACAACAAGGGCGCGCGCGAGCTGGCGGCAAAGTCCCTGCGGACGTTCTTCGGCCCCGACCGCCCGTACCTGAAGGACCAGACCCATCTGTACGAGCAGCTGGTCGCCTCCTGGGGCGGCGTGCCCGAGCACCTGAAGGCCAATTTCTCGCGGTACCTCAAGGGCGAGGGGACGGCGGGCGCGCCCGAGGTGGATCTCTCCGGCGGGTCCGGCCAGATCGCGTCGGCGTTGTGGAATCAGATCGACGCCGACACACTGGTCGACCGCGGCGTGCTCGTGGCGGGCGACCCCGAGAGCTGTCTGCGCGGGATCGCGATCCACGAGGAGGCCGGCGTGGACGAGCTGCAGTTCCTGATGGCGACCGAGACGGTGCCGCACGAGAAGGTGATGACGTCGATCGAGATGTTCGGCAAGCACGTCATCCCCGAGCTCAAGAAGAAGGCGGCCGCCGCTCCGGCTCGCGCCTGACCGCGCACGCGATGATCAGAGCGAAGCCCGAAGTCGAAGGGCTCACGCCGTACGTGGCGCCGCTCGAGGGCCGGCGGCCGTTGCTGCGGCTGGACTTCAACGAGAGCACCGTCGGCCCGAGCCCCAAGGTGCTCGACGCGATCCGGAGCCTGCCGCCCGACGCATACGCGGCGTATCCGGAGTACGCCGGGCTCAACGCGGCGTATGCCGAGACGATCGGCGTCCCGGAGCGCCACGTCGAGGCCTTCAACGG
>DATEMW010000359.1:0-4089 GCA_035275385.1 Candidatus Methylomirabilota bacterium
CCGTCCCGGGTGGCGATCCGGACCAGCGATACGGGGACCTCAGGCGGTCGCGGCACGGACCGCAGTATAATCGCCCAGGTTCGAAGCGCGCTCGACCGTGACGCGTTCAGCGGGGAGGACACCATGCTGACCCACGAAGAAAACGAGCTCATCACCCGCATCAGCCCCGGCACCCCCATGGGCGACACCCTGCGCCGCTACTGGATTCCGGCGCTGCTCGCGTGGGAGCTGCCCGAGCCCGACTGCCCGCCCGTTCGGGTGAAGCTCATGGGTGAGGATCTGGTGGCCTTCCGGGACACCGAGGGCCGCGTCGGGCTCCTCGAGGAGCTGTGCCCGCACCGGCGCGCGTCGCTGTTCTTCGGACGCAACGAGGAGTGCGGCTTGCGCTGCGTCTACCACGGCTGGAAGTTCGACGTCAGCGGCCGCTGCGTCGACATGATGAACGAGCCGGAAGAGCTCTCGTTCAAGAACAAGATTCGCCAGCCCGCGTATCCGACGGTCGAGATGGGCGGCGTCATCTGGGCGTACATGGGGCCGCCCGATCTGCAGCCGCCGGTGCCGAAGTTCGCCTGGACGCAGGCGGCGCCGACGCACCGCCACGTGTCGAAGGTGATCGAGGAGTGCAACTGGCTGCAGGCGCTCGAGGGCGGCATCGACACCTCGCATGCGCCGATCCTGCACCGGCTGCTCGTGCCGACTTCCAAGCGCGGCGGGCTCAACCCCACGACCGCGTTCGTGCGCGGCAAGGCGCCGAAGCTGATCGTCGATCTGACCGACTGGGGTTATCAGTACTCCGGCATCCGGCCGCTGGGCGAGAGCGAGATCCACATCCGCACCTATCACTTCGTGATGCCGTTCCACCAGATCCGGCCGTACCTGACGGACAAGGGCTTCCCGGCGGTGGCCGGCCACATCTGGGTGCCGATGGACGACCACAGCTGCATGGTCTACAACTGGCACTACAGCACCACCGAAGAGCCGCTGAACGAAGAAGACCGCCTCGAGCGGCGCTCGGGCAACGGTCCGGACCACGTCGATCAGACCACGTTCCGCTCGAAGGCGAACCGCCAGAACAACTACCTGCTGGATCGCCAGGTGCAGAAGACCGAGACGTTCACCGGGATCGACGGCATCAACACGCAGGATCGCGGGATCCAGGAGAGCATGGGACGCATCGTCGATCGCAGCAAGGAGCACCTCGGGCCCGCCGACAAGGCGATCATCCAGGCCCGTCGCCTCCTGCTCGCCGCGGTGAAAACGGTGCGCGAGGGCGGCACGCCGCGCGGGATCAATTCGACCTACTACCCGCTGCGCGCGTCCGAAGGCGTGGTGCCGCGCGACGCCGACTGGCGCGAGATCCTGACGCCCGAGATGGCGTCGGCCGAGATTCTGCAGACGGTCTAGTCTGGCCAGGGCCGCCGGGATCAGAGCGGTCGCGGCGGTCGCTGGCTTCGCGCTCGCGGGGTGCGCGATGAGCCCGCTCCAGCCCTATCACTTCGTCGACAGCTCCGCGACGTCAGCCGTGCCTCGGCGCGTTTCGTCGAACGCGGACAGCGTGGCGGCGGCGGTCGACGTCTCGTCCATCGAGCCCGACGTTCGGTCCCTCGCCGCGCCGGAGCTCCAGGGTCGTCTCCGAGGCACCGAGGGCAACGCGCGCGCCCGCGCGCACATCGTCGCGAGCCTGAAAGCCGCCGGCCTGGCGCCGCTGTTCCCCGAGGGTTTCGAGCAGCCCACGTATCCCGACGGCCGCGACCGGGAGCCATACGCCGTCAACGTCGGCGCGATCTATCACGCGCCCGAGCGTGACGCTCCCTGGATCGTGCTGGTCGCGCACCACGATCACCGGGGCGTGATCGGCGGCAAGGTTCAGGCCGGGGCCGACGACAACGCGAGCTCCGTCGCGCTGGTCCTGGCGATCGGCCACGCGCTCGGCCGAGCGCGGCCCGCGCTGCGACGCCACGTCGTGTTGCTCTTTCCTGATGCCGAGGAGCCGCCGGACGTGCGCACCGAGCGGATGGGCTCGTCGTGGTTCTGGCGCAACCCGCCGCTGCCGATCGATCGGCTCGAGCTGGCGCTCGTCTTCGATCTCATGGGCGGAAGCGCCTCGCCGGAGATTCGATCCGCCGGGCTGGCCGATGCGCTGTTCATCCTGGGCGCCGAAGCGGACCCGAGCCTGGTCGCGCTCGTGCGTGGCCTCGCTCCCGCGCCGCGCGTGGAGCCTTTCACCTTGAGCCTGCCGATGATCGAGTCGATGCCGTACCGGCCGGGCTCTCGGTTCGCGCGCAGCGACTATCACGGCCTGCGCGAGCACGGCGGGCGGCCGTTTCTTTTCCTGACGACCGGCCGGACGGAGACGTATCACACGGCCGCCGATACGCCAGACACCGTGGACTACGATCGGCTCCGTGCTCTCACGCGCTGGGTCACGCGCCTGGCCGTTCACGCCGCGGACCTCGAGACCGCGCTCGGCTGGCGTGACCTGTGCGCGGACGCACGGGCCGACGCCCGCGCGATGATCAAACTCTACGCGGCGCTCGACGCGAACGGGCGCGTCCCGTGGCTCCTGCGCCGCGCGCTGGCTGCCGATCGCCGGCGCGTGGAGAATCTGCTCGCGAGATGGGATGGCGGTGCGAAGCCGACGCCTGAGAGCTATCGCGCGCTGCAGCTCGCCTCGATCCGGGTCCAGGCGGCGCTGTGGCATCCGTCGGGCTGGTGGTTCGCGCTCTGGTAGCGCTGCGCCAGAGCGCCCCTATTCGAACGGCGCAATTCTTCCTTCTCGCACCGACTGTCGGCACAACTCACGGAATTGCTCGAAGGGCATGCCGGCCAGGGCCGACAGCATCTCGTCCCGGCTCATGTCCGGCCGGCCCAGCTGCCGGCGAATCTCCTCGGCGCAGCGGTCGACGAACTGCTCGTAGTGAGGCGGCGCCCACACATAGCCGTAACGCCTCTGGCCGTCCTGAAACTCGGGTGGCAGCTCGCCTCCAATCAAGGTGCGCACGCCGATACCCAGGTGGCTTGTCGGCAGCAGCCGCCGATCGAAGACGAACGGGTGAGTGACACCGATCACCCAGTCGCCGCCGTGGTAGATGCCGAGGCCCGTGACGTCCACGCCCGGGATGGTCCCGTACTTCACACGGAAATCTTCGGTGACCTCCGCCACGATCTCATGTCCTTCGCCGGCGTACGCGTTCCAGCGGGACGCCTCGTTCCTGCGCTCCGCATCGGAGAGCGCCAGCCACTCGGCAAAGGTTGGAATCCGCATAGCCTTCCTTCGGGCGCCGGAGCACGAGCTCAGGCCGCGGAGGCGCGCCACTTCCTGTGCACCGAGTGCATCTGCGGCGTGAGCACCTGCTCCCAGCGCGTGTGCATGACCCGGTCGATCCTGAGCTCGAACGCGATCTCCGAGGCGTCGGCCATGTGCTTGGCGTCGCGAAGGATCTGCGCGCGTACCGCCTGATCGTCCACGAGCTCGGCCTTGCCGGTCAGATAGAACTCGTCGCTGCCGGGCTTCGGCTGGGGAAAGCTCTGCAGCGCGAACCGTCCGTCCCGCCGCAAGTCGTGTCGCTTTGGGGAGGCCGGCGTGATCAGGACGTAGAGGCGATCGTGCGAGAGGACCGGGCACACCGGATGCAGGCGCGGGGCGCCATCCCTGGCTACGGTGGCGAGGAAGGCCAGTCCGACCACACGCTGGAACAGCAATGCTCGCCCGACGTCCGCCAGCTCGGGCTCCGCCGCGGCGAACTCTTTCCACGTCACCATGGGGTCGCTCCTCCTCCTGGGTTCGCGTCGACGCGCGTCACGACGAAAGCCCGCGCAGGATCGACCGCTCGACGGCGCACACCTCGCTGCCGTCGCGAAGCGCAAACGGCTGATGCTGCGGGATCGACGGCTGCGCGATCATGCGTGGTCCGGCGCCGCGATGCGGCCAGGTCGCGCGGTGAACGAGAAACGGATGACAGAGGAAGACGTCGCCGGCGCGGCCGGTGGCCCGCGTGCGCGGCCGGTGAAACGTCGCCGCCGGGAGGCGCTGGGCGACGTCGCCGAAGAAGACACCGCGATCGCCGAAGGGCGCCAGGACGGGCGGCA
>DATEMW010000360.1:0-3888 GCA_035275385.1 Candidatus Methylomirabilota bacterium
GTCGACCAGCACGCACTGCTTGCGCCGGCGCTCGGCGACCGGGCGCGCGGGCTCACCCTCGAAGTCGAGGATGACGAAGCCGCCGTCGGTGCGCAGCGTCTGGCCGAGATGGTAGTCGCCGTGAACGCGGATCTTCGCGCACTCCTCCTCGCCGAGTGCCCGAAGCTCGCGCGCCCTCGCGCTCAAGGTCCCCTCGCCGGCGAGCACCGTGCGCGCGTCGTCCGCCACTTCGCGCGGCAGCGCGCCGAGACGGGCCCGGATAGCGGCGCACGTACGGCGCGTGTCGTCCGCCACGCGCTCACCCCAGCTCGCGGCGTCTGCCGTCGTGAGCGGGTCGGGGGCGAACGCGCGGTCGCTCCGATCGGAGGCGAGCGCCCCGTGCAAGGCGGCCGTCACGACGCCCAGGCGGGAGAGCTCGCGCACGACATGCTCGGAGGCGTCGTCCGCCTCGGTCGGATGCGGCTGTCGCAGCTGCGCCAGCACCCAGCTCCATCCGTCGCCGTGGCTCGGCACGAAGCGCTGGAGCAGGCCCAAGGTGGTCGACTCGCCGGCCGCCGGCACGTACTCGATCCCGCCGGCCAGCGGCGGCACGTGCGGAAACCTCGCGCGAAACGTCAGGAACTCACCGACCTCGTAGTCGAGATTGGGGCCGGGCTGCACCTTGCGGAGCGCCTTCATGATGAGCTGGTCGCCGAAGACGACCGACGTGTTGGACTGCTCGCCGGTCAGTCGCCGGGGCGCGCGCAATGCGGCGGCGTCGAGCCGCGGAAAGCGCTCGGTCCGGACGAAGCGCACCGAGCCGCCGCGCATGGTCGGTACGCTCGCCGCGCGCTCGAAGGCCGTCAGGACCTCGACGTTGAACCCGGCGTGGTCGAAGGCGTCGATCACCCGGGTCGGCGCGCCGTCGAGGTCGAGCGAGAGTGTTAGAGCCCCGGCCGCCTCGTCGCGGTCGAGCACGAGCGGAACCGCGTACGTCGCGTCGAGCCCTTCGGCGAACGACACGTCGACGAGGGTGAGCCAGGCGCGCGCGCCGAGCGCGCCGCAGTCTCTGAGGCGCGCGCCGGTGATCGCGCGGCCCTTGTCGCCGAACCAGCGCTGGCGCGGCAGGGCCGGCGGCAGCTCGACGGCGATCGCCCGCTCGAGCGCGGCAGCGATCCGTGCTGGATCCACGTGGCTCGTCCCGTCAGATCGCAGTCCGCTCGATCCCGAAGGGCTCGTCGCTGTCGCCCGGCCGCTCCAGGCGAAACCAGTAGAATCCGTGGGGACCGAGGCTCAGGAAGTACGGCGTGCTCCGGATCGCCGGGAACGCGGTGGCGCCGAGCATCTCGATCGGGGTGGCGCCGGCGAAGGCGGTCAGATCGAGCTCGACCGGCTGCGGCGCCGCCGAGAGATTGGCGACGATCAAGAGCGTCTCGCGTCCGTGCCGGCGCAGGTACGCCAGCACCTTCGAGTTGCGCGGCCGCAGGAACTCGATACTGCCGCGCCCGAACACCGACGAGGTGCGGCGCGCCGCCAGGAGCTGCCGCATCGTGTTCAGCAAGGACGACGGCTGGCGCGTCTGCGCGGCCACGTTCACCGCCTCGTAGCCGTACACGGGATCGGCGATGACCGGCAGGTAGAGCTGTCCATTCTCGACGGCCGAGAAGCCCGCGTTCCGGTCGCGCGACCACTGCATCGGCGTGCGCACGCCGTTGCGATCGCCGAGGTAGACGTTGTCACCCATGCCGATCTCGTCGCCGTAATAGATGATCGGGCTGCCCGGCAGGGTCAGCAGCAGACAGTTCAGGAGCTCCACGCGGCGGCGATCGCCGTCGAGCAGCGGCGCCAGGCGCCGGCGGATGCCGAGGTTGAGCTTCATGTCCGGCTCGTACGCGTAGGCGTAGTACATGAACGCGCGCTCTTCGTTGGTCACCATCTCGAGCGTGAGCTCGTCGTGGTTGCGCAGGAAGAGCCCCCACTGGCAGGCCGGCGGGATCGGCGGCGTGTGCGTGAAGATGTCGGTGATCGGCCGCGTGTCCTCGAGCCGAAGGCCGAGATAGAGGCGCGGCATCAGCGGGAAGTGGAACGCCATGTGGAACTCGTCGCCGTTGCCGAAGTAGTGGCGCACGTCCTCGGGCCACTGGTTGGCTTCCGCGAGCAGGACGCGATCACCGCCGTACTCCTGGTCGATCACCGCGCGGAACTCCTTGAGGATCGCGTGCGTCTCCGGCAGATTCTCGCAGCTCGTCCCCTCGCGCTCGACCAGATAGGGCACCGCGTCGCACCGGAACCCGTCGAGACCCCGGTCGAGCCAGAAGCGCATGACGTCGAGCATCGAGCGGCGCACCGCGGGGTTGTCGTAGTTCAGATCGGGCTGGTGGCTGAAGAAGCGGTGCCAGTAGTATTCGCGGCGCACCGGATCGAACGTCCAGTTGGACCGCTCGGTGTCGACGAAGATGATCCGGGCGTCCGCGAAGCGGTGGTCGGACGGGCTCCACACGTAGTAATCCTTGTACGGCGACGTCGGATCGGAGCGCGAGGCCTGGAACCACGGGTGCTGATCCGAGGTGTGGTTCATCACGAGATCGGTGATGACGCGCAGGCCCCGCGCGTGCGCGGCGTCGAGGAACTTCTGGAAGTCCTCGACCGTGCCGTACGAGGGATGGATCGCGTAGAAGTCCGCGATGTCGTACCCGTCGTCCCGTAGCGGCGACGGGTACATCGGCAGGATCCACAGGCAGTCGACGCCGAGCTCCTGGATGTAGTCGAGGCTCTCGGTCAGTCCCGCGAAGTCGCCGATCCCGTCGCCGTTGCCGTCCTTGTAGGCCTTGACGTGGACCTCGTAGAAGACGGCGTCCTTGTACCAGTCTCGCGCGCTGCTCGTCGTCATCGCCAGCGATCCACGAGATAGGGCTTCTGCCGCGCGAAGGCCGCGGCGACGGCGTCCAGCCCGCTCTCGACCGCGGCCGCGTCGCGCTGCCGCGTCGCCAGCACGAAGGCGGCCGTGCGCCCCAGATAGAGCGGCACGAGCGAACGCAGCAGGTGCTCGCGGTACACCACGCTCCAGTGATGCCCGAGCGCGAAGTCGTACACGACCCGCGCCCACAGGTCGTCCGGGAACCGGAACCGCGTGAGATCCTCGATGTCGAGGCTGAGGATGTCGCCGTACGTCTCCGGCGCCAGCACCTGCTCCCAGATCGTGCTGAGGTCGCGCAGGCCGCGACCGAAGGCGCCCACCATACGCTCGACGCCGATCTGCACCGTCTCGTCCGACGGCAGCACGGGCGGCCCGTCGACCGGAAGGGGCGGCCCGCTCTCGGTCGCGAGCCAGAGATCCTCGTACTCCTCCATCGTCGCGAAGGCGGCGCCGAGCGTCTGCGCGACCATCGTGGGCAGGTCCGTCGTGCGCGTGTTGGACTCGACCCGCCACCGCCCCAGCCGCGCCTCGTGAACCGCCAGACCCGCCCCGATCGCGGTGCCGATGATCCACAGATCCGCCACGCTCCGCCCCGGCTGCGGCCACTGTGTCTCGGCCGCCAGCCGCTCGAGGAGCCGCGCCGACAGCGCGCGCGGGCCGGAGAGCGGCTGGTGCAACCGCCGCCCGAACATCGCGGCGACGAGCGGCGCCACGATGAGATTGGTGATGGTGCCGTCGTAGCGATGACGGGCATGGATGGGCATCACGAGATCGACGTTCTGCTCGAGCACCGGCCGCGCCAGCCGCTCGAGCCACTCGGCGTTGACCGACGTGACGTCGGCCTCCAGCACGAGCAGCGCGCGCACGCCCACTCGGCGCGCGACGGCGGCCGCGAGGCGCAGCGCCGCGCCGCGCCCGGGCACGCCGTGAAACGGCACGGCGGCCAGCTGCGACGCGGCCGCCTCGTGATGGGCCCTGACGAACGGCAGCCC
>DATEMW010000361.1:0-3792 GCA_035275385.1 Candidatus Methylomirabilota bacterium
AGCTGGGCGACGTCGCGCGCCGCGAAGAACGGCTCGCTCAGCTTGTCGTTGTTGTAGCGGCGCGTGTTGGCCGGGGTCCCCTGGAGCCCGATGTTTTCCAGGTCGACTTGCCCGACGTAGAGTACGTGGAATCGCTTGATCATCTCGCTGTCCATCCTCCATCGACCACGAGCGTATGGCCCGTGACGTAGTCCGCTTCGGAGCCGGCGAGGTAGCACGCGGCCGCGGCGATCTCCTCGAGCGTACCGCGCCGGCCCGCCGGCGTGATCGCGCGCACCGCCGTCTCGTCGCCGCCGACGCCGCGCATCACAGGCGCGTCGGGGCCGAGGATCCGCGTCGAGTTGTCGCGCAGCGACGTCTGGATCGCGCCGGGGCAGATCGCGTTCACCGTGATGCCCCGCGCGGCGTAGGTGATCGCCAGCTGGCGCGTGAGGCCGACGACGCCGTGCTTGGACGCCGTGTACGCGGCGCCGCCGCCCGAGCCCACCAAGCCGGCGACGGACGCGATGTTGATGATGCGGCCTCGCCCGACCGGCAGCATCTCGGCCAGCGCGCGCTTACACCCGTAGAACGTGCCGGTGAGGTTGATGCCGATGACGCGCTCCCACAGTGCCGCGCCGATCTCGTCGGCGGGCGCGTAGCCGTCGAGCACGCCGGCCGCATTGACCAGGATGCCGAGGGGCCCGAGCTCGCGCACCGCCGCGGCGACCGCGCGATCGAGCTCGTCCCAGCGGCCGACGTCGCCCTGCACGAACGTCGCGCGCCCGCCCTTGGCGGCGATCGCGGCGACCGCGTCCTTGCCGCCTTCGGGCAAGAGGTCCATGACCGCGACGGGCGCGCCGTGGGCGGCGAGCGCCTGAGCGATCGCGCGTCCGATTCCGGAGCCGCCGCCGGTGACGAACGCGCTGCCGCCAAGAAGGGTCACGAGCCGGCAAACTCCGCGACGGCCCGCGCGGCCGCCTCGGGCGCTTCGTGCAGGATCATGTGGCCGCCGGGAAGCAGGCGCAGGGCCGCGCCCTTCACCCGCCGCTGCCACGCCTCGGCGTAGACCACGGGGTTCGCGCGGTCGTCGTCGCCCCAGATGAGGAGCGTCGCCGCTGCGAGCCGATGCAGACGCCGCTGCAGCCCCTTGTCGGGGATCGGCCACACGAACTTCGCCATCGACGATCGGCGCTGAAGCGATTCGACCTGCGCGGCGATGTCGTCCGGATCCCCGCCGATGGCCGCGGCCCACTCCCGCGCGACGGGCGACGCCGGATCGCGCCAGAGGACGGCCGCCAGCTCGTCGGCCGGGAGGATGAGGATGTCGGCCGGCGGCGCGTCGTCGCGCCAGAAGCCGAGCGGCGAGACGAGCGTCACGCTCTGTGCGCGAGACGGAAATACGGCGGCCAGCTCCGCCGCCATCATCCCGCCGAACGAATGGCCGACCAGGTGAGCACGCTCGACGCCGAGCGCCCCGAGCAGCTCGTCGTAGGCCAGCGTGAGATCGAGTAGATCGTCGAGCGTCTCGATGCCGGTCGAGCCCGCCACGCCCGGATGCGTCGGCGCGTACACGGTGAAGGAGCGCGCCAGGCTGTCGAGGAACGGCGACCACGCGCTGCGCTCGTAGTACGAGTGGAAATAGACGAGCGGTGCGCCACGGCCGGCGGCGAGCACCTTGAACGTCACCGCGCCGCCGCGGATCTCGACCCGCCGCTCTTCTGGCATCAGACGGCTTCCCGCGAGCCCGGCGCGCTCACGCCGATCCGTTCCGCGCGCCCGACGGCCACCAGCGGTCCTTGTAGCCGGGCCACATGTCGCGCACGTGCGGCATGACTTCCTTCGCGAAGAGCTCCGTGTTCTTGAAGGCGAGCTCCTTCGGCATGCTGCCGATCTGGAGCAGGACCATCAGGTGCCCGACCCGCAGGCTCTTGATGCAGTCCGCGAGCTGCTCCCGAACCGTCTTCGGGCTGCCGGCAATGATGTAGCCCTGGTCGACGTACTGGCCCCAGTCGAGCGACTGGCGCGCCTTGCGCGCCGCGGCGCCCACCTGCGCACGGCTGCCGCTCTGGACCGTCTTCACCGTGCGATAGCCCGGCGCCTCGGCGAAGCCTTCCCAGACGTTGAGGCATTTCTGATAGAAGTAGTGCACGTGCGGGAAATATTCCCGCTCGGCCTGCGCGTCGGTCTCCGACACGCACACGAGCTGCAGGAAGCCCGCGCGGAACGGGTTGTCGTCGGCGCCAACGCGCGCGATCGCTTCCCAGAAGCCGTCCATGGTGGCGCGGCCGCGCTTGTAGCCGAAGTACGAGAGATAGCAGTAGACGTAGTCAAGCTTCGCCGTCCACTCCCACGTCTCAACGCTGCCTCCTCCCGGAATCCACACCGGTGGATGCGGCTTCTGCAGCGGCTGAGGCCAGATATTCGCGTAGCGCACCTGCGTGTACTTGCCGTTGAACGCGAACATCTCGGGCCGCGTCCACGCCTGCATGACCAGGTCGTGCGCCTCGTAGTACCGGTCGCGCAAGGTGGCCGGATTGATCCCGTAGGCGAAGTTCATGTCCATCGACGTGCCGACCGGGAAGCCCGCGACGAGCCGGCCGCCGGAGAGCAGGTCGAGCATCGCGAACTCTTCGGCCACGCGCAGCGGCGGGTTGTACGCCGCGAGGCTGTTGCCGAGCACGACGAGTGCGGCCTGCGACGTGCGCCGCGTCAAGGTCGCCGCCATGATGTTCGGCGACGGCATGAGGCCGTAGGCGTTGTTGTGATGCTCGTTCACGCAGAGGCCGTCGAAGCCCTGCTGCTCGGCGAACTCGAGCTCGTCCAGGAATTCCTGGTAGAGCCCCTGCGTCTTCTCGGCGTCGAAGAGGTGGTGCGGGACGTCGACCCAGACCGACCGGTATTTCCTCTCGAAGTCCTCGGGCAGAAACCGGTACGGCATGAGGTGGAAGAAGCAGATTTTCATGGTGACTCGGGATGATACCAATCCTCCCCGCGACGCGCTAGCATAGCGACCCATGCCGAAGGGGAAACGGTTCGTCATCGTGTTCGTCGTCGACGGCCTGAGGCCGGACGCCATCACGCGGGAGCTCACGCCGACGCTCTTTCGCTTGCGCGCCGAGGGCGTCGATTTCACGAACAGCCGCTCGGTCTTTCCGACGGTCACCCGCGTCAACGCCGCCGCGATCGGAACGGGCATGCAACCGAGCGCGACCGGCATCCTCGGCAATCAGATGTTCGCGGCCGCCGTGGATTCGCGCCGCGCGCTCGACACGGGAAACCACCGGCGACTGCTCGAGCTCGACCGGGCCACGGGCGGCCGGCTCGTGCTCACCGAGACGCTCGGCGAGCGTCTTCAGGCGCGCGGGCTCCATCTGGCAAGCGTCAGCTCGGGATCGACCGGCAGCGCGCTCCTGACGAATGCCAGGGCGCCGCACGGGATCGGCGTGCTGATCAACGGCGCCTTCGAGCCGGGCAAGCAGGTAGCGTGGCCCGCCGACGTGAACGACACCATCCTCGCCAAGTTCGGTGCAGCACCGGCGCGGGGCGCGTTTCCGCGGTACGACGCGGTCGTCACGTGGACGCAGCAGGTGCTGCGCGAGTACGTGCTGCCCGAGCTGGCGCCCGATGTCGTGATCAACTGGCTCACCGAGCCGGATCACAGCCAGCACCACCTCGGCGTGGGCTCGCCGTCGTCGCTCGAGGCGCTCGCGAACGACGACCGCGAGATCGCGCGCGTGCTGACGACGCTCGACGAGCTCGGGCTGACGCGGACGACCGACGTGCTCGTCGTCTCAGACCACGGGTTCACGA
>DATEMW010000362.1:0-4112 GCA_035275385.1 Candidatus Methylomirabilota bacterium
CTGGAGCCGGCGGCGGGACTTGAACCCGCGACCTGCTGATTACGAATCAGCTGCTCTGCCACTGAGCTACACCGGCGCCGGAAGATCACGCTAGCACAACTCGCCGTTGCGAGCGAGTCGCGCGCGAGCCGCCCGCGCGCGCGCGTGCGTGATGATAGAATGCCGAAGCCATGAAGTTCCTTTGTCTCGACTGCGACGAACCGATGAAGCTTCACTCCACCGAAGGACCCGACGAAGGCTCGCTGGCCGTCACGTTCCGCTGCCCGGAATGCGGGTTCCGGGTCGCGATGCTCACGAATCCGTTCGAGACGCAGATGGTGCGAAGCCTCGGCGTCAAGGTCGGCGGCGCGACGCCGCCGGCGCCGTTCGAGCACCTGCGAACGATGATGGCCAATCCGCGCGCCGACGCCTTCGAAGGCGGCTCCGCGAAGATCGGCGACGAGCGCGGCGAGCCAGGCGCCGAGGGCGGCAGCTGCCCGTTCGCGGCCATGGTCAACGAGGGCGCCGCGGTGACGCCCGCGACGGTGCCCTGGACCGCCGAGGCCGAGGCGCGCGTCGAGCGGATCCCGTCGTTCATCCGGCCGATGGCGCGGCGCGCGATCGAGCGGTTCGCCGCCGAGCACGGCTACGCGACCATCGATGAGGCCGTGATGGACCAGGCGCGGGGCGCGTTCGGAATGTAATGACGAAGGCGGACATCGTCGCGCGAATGGCGGTGGCGGCAGGCTGGCCCAAGTCCGGCACCGAGCGCGCGCTCCGAGCCGCGCTCGGCGGCATTCGCGCTTCGCTCAAGCGGGGCGACGCGGTCACGCTGGTCGGATTCGGCACGTTCTCGGTCGCGCGACGCAAGCCCCGCACCCTGAAGAACCCTCGTACGGGCCAGTCGGTGATGGTCGCCGGCCGCATTCCTCGCTTCAAGCCATCGAAAGAGTTGAAGCAGGCCGTCCGCTGACCGGTTTTTCCTTGCTGCCCGCTTCGGGCGATCGCTAGAATCGAACGCAGTGCACCCAGGCCGTATGCTCGCCGTCCTGGCGGTGATGATCACCGCCTGTGCTCCCCTCGCCGCGACCGCTCAGGCCGCGCGGTCCGTTGCCGATGGACGCCCGCTGCTGCTGACGGCCGAGGCCGTGTTGCTGGTCGACCCCGAGGGGCGCACGATCTTCGCCAAGAACCCGGAAGAGGAGCGAGCGCCCGCCAGCCTCGTGAAGCTGATGACGCTTTACCTGGCGTTCGAGGACATCGAGGCCGGGCGCGCCGATCTCGACGAGCTGGTCCCCGTGAGCCGCTACGCCTCTCTGACACCGCGCGCGCGGATGGGCCTGCGCGCCGGCGAGATGGTTCCGCTGCACGTGCTCCTCGAAGGCGTGGCGATCGCCTCGGCCAACGACGCCGCGACCGCGCTGGCCGAACGGCTCTCCGGCGATGAGTGGAGCTTCGTCGGCCGGATGAACGCCAAGGCTCAGGAGCTCGACCTGCACGCGACACGCTTCGCCAACCCGCACGGCCTGCCGGATCCGGCTCAGCGGAGCAACGCCCGCGACCTTGCCCAGCTCATCGCGCGGCTCCTGAAGGACCATCCCGCGTCACGGCCGATGCTGGGCGGTCAAACGTTCGTGTACCGGGGACGGGTCTACGCGCGGCACATTCCGCTCTTCAACGATCCGCTCGGCGTGCAGGCGCTCAAGACCGGATTCACGCTGGAGGCCGGCTACAACCTGGCCGTCTCCGCGTGGCGCGACGGCCAGCAGTTCATCATGATCGTGCTGGGCTCACGCACGCGCACGTCGTCGTTCCTCGATGCGAAGAAGCTCCTGAAGTACGGCTTCATCGAAGCCGGGCTCGACGCGGCACCCGAACCGGCCCCGCCGCCCAAGCGGCCGGTCCGGTCTCGGCGTATCACCGTCACGCAGTGACCGCGATCCGCGGCTACGTCTTCGACGCCTACGGCACGCTCTTCGACGTCCACTCGGTGGTCGAGGCCGGCCGGGCGATCACGAGCGACCCGGCGGCGCTGTCGAGCATGTGGCGGCAGAAACAGCTCGAGTACACCTGGCTGCGCTCGCTGATGGGCCGCTACGTCGACTTCTGGCTCGTCACCGAGGCGGCGCTGCGCTACACGATCCGCCGGCTCGGGCTCGTGGCGAGCGAAGACGAGGTTCGGCGCCTGATGGACGCGTACCTCTCGCTGGCCTGTTTCCCCGAGGTGAAGGCGGCGCTCGCACGGCTCGCGGGACGGCCGCGCGCCGTGCTCTCGAACGGTGCCCCGTCGATGCTGGCGGCCGCCGTGAGATCCAGCGGGCTCGTGACCTCGCTCGAGCACGTCATCTCTGTCGACCGGGTCAAGACGTACAAGCCCTCGCCGCTCGTCTACGCGCTCGGTCCCGAGGTGCTGGGCGTCGCTGCCGGAGAGCTCCTCTTCGTGTCCTCGAACGGCTGGGACGTAGCGGGCGCGAAGGCGTTTGGCTACCAGGTCGCCTGGTGCAACCGCACCGGCGCTCCGCAGGAAGAGCTCGGCGTGGTCCCCGATCTCGTCGTCGACGCGCTCGACCAGCTCCCGCGCTGAGCTCGACCGGCTCCCGCGTCGAGGGTGGGCAAAAACAAAGGGCGGCTCGCACGTCGGCGAGCCGCCCGTAACGACTAAGAGGCGGGTCCGCTACTTCTTGCCGGCCAGCTTCTTCCGCTTCACGTAGGCCCAGATCTTCTTCGTCATCTCGGACGGCCCGATCGGCGAGCCGCCGAAGATCGACTCGGCCGTATCCTTGCAGCCCTTGAAGTTGATCGAGTAGCCCCCGAACGCCTTCTTCCCCTTCGCCATAGTGCCTCCTTACCTCGTAATGGTGGTCGGACTCCGGAATCCCTTGGGGGTATTCCTACCACAGGTACGAGGGCATGGAAAGAGAAAATACCATCCCTTGGGGCTTTCCCCCGAGGGAAACATACCCCGGTGGGGTATGGGGTACACTCGCTCCGCTCAGCGGCCCTGGAACGCGGGCATCACGTCGCGCGCGAACCAGGAGAGCTGCTCCTTGAACTCGTTCGCCGAGAGCCCCTCGGCCCAATGGATCATGAAGTCCTCGAGGCCGGGATACTTCGCCGCGACCGACTTGATGCCGTCGATCACGTGCGACGGCGGGCCGCAGAACCACGCCTTCTGCTGGATCCCGTCGGCGAGCGACGGCGTGCGCGCCGGTGCACCGGGCGTGCCCCACGTCCGCCCCTGCTCGTCGGCGTAGCGCACGAAGCCGAACGGCGCGAACCACTTGTAGCGCTCGTCGTGCGCCGGCTCGACCTTGCGCTTGGCCTCCTCGGGCGTGCCGGCCAGATAGAGCCCGGCGCCCCAGATCATGTCCTCGCCGAGCTGCTTCTGGTGTCCGTACTTCGCGCACGCGTCGCGATAGGCCTTCACGACGTCGTCGAGGATCTTCTCGCCGTTGAGCGTGACCATCGCCTTGAAGTTCTTGCTGGCCATGTAGTCGATCGACTTGCTGCTGGCGATCGGCATCCACACCTCGACCGGCAGGTGCTTCGGCCGCGGCACGCACGTGATGTCGGAGAGCGTGTAGCCGCGATACTCGACCGGCGGCGGCGCCTCGTAGCGTTTACCGTGGTGGCTCCACGAGTCGTCGTTGAAGCACTTCAGCATCACGTCGACCTGCTCCTCGAACATCTCGCGGTTCGCGGCCTGGTCGATGACGGGCGCGCCGAACGACTCGACTTCCCTCGAGTGGTATCCGCGACCGACGCCCATGATCACGCGGCCGTCGGTGACGATGTCGGCCATTGCGTAGTCTTCGGCCAGCCGGATCGGATGCCACATCGGCAGCACGTTGAAGGCGCAGCCGAGCTTGAGCCGCCGCGTCTGCGTCGCGAGCCAGAGCGAGAGCTGGACGAGGTTTGGAAAGACCTCGTAGCCCTCGCGCTGGAAGTGATGCTCGGCGGTCCAGAGCGCGTAGTAGCCGAGGTCGTCCATTAGCTGGGCGACGTCGCGCGCCGCGAAGAACGGCTCGCTCAGCTTGTCGTTGTTGTAGCGGCGCGTGTTGGCCGGGGTCCCCTGGAGCCCGATGTTTTCCAGGTCGACTTGCCCGACGTAGAGTACGTGGAATCGCTTGATC
>DATEMW010000363.1:0-3228 GCA_035275385.1 Candidatus Methylomirabilota bacterium
CCCGAATTCGCCATCGTGATCACCAGCGGCATCTTCGCGTCGTGGACGGCGCCGCGCACGGCGTAGGCGACCGCGCTCGAGACGATCCCGGCGAGCACGGCGACCTTCTCCTGCTCGATCAGCTTGCGCACCTTCGTGAGCCCGACGTCGGGCTTGGCCTCGTCGTCCTCGACGACCAGCTGCACCTCGCGCCCCGCGATGCGATTGCCGCGCTGGTCGAAGGCGAGCTTCATGCCCACGAGCTGGAGCTCGCCCAGCACCGCGAACGGACCCTTGAACGGATACAGGACGCCGACCTTGATGGGCGTCTTCGCGGCGGGAGGCTGGGTCCAGCCGATCGCGATCCACGCCGCGGCGAGGCCGGTCGTGATCGCCATGACTACCAGGAGCTTGCGCATAGATCCTCCTCGGGACATTGCGGGGCACGCTGCGGCGGCGCCGCGCGGGCGAGCTTACCGACTCGCCTCGCGCGGCGCCGAGGATGCTGTTACGTCGTGGAAATCTCGCGCGCCGGAACCGCGATCACCGGACAATCTTCCAGCACACCCCGCTGGTCAGCCTCGGCAAGCACGGCCTGGATCGTTCGCACGAGCTGGCGCGCCGCATCGACGCTCAGCTCGACGGCGACCCGGGCGCCCGGGCCCATGGCCTCGTTGACGAAATCGATGTTGAGCGCGTGCTCGAGCGGCAGATCGTACGGATGGTCGTACGACACGTTCGCCTCGCGCACGTCGAACCACTCCGGGCCGCTCTTGCCGCGGCCGAAGATTCTGACCTGCTGAGCGATCATCGTGCACATGCGCCGGGTCTCTCGCTCAGCGGAGTGTCCGGTCGGTGAAGGCGAAGAGCTTCTTCCAGCCGTCCATGGCCTGCTCCTGCCGATACGCGGCGCGGTCGTAGTAGAAGAAGCCGTGGCCCGCGCCGTCGTAGCGGTGGAACTCGTAGTTCTTGCCGTGCTTCTTGAGCTCCGCCTCGTGCTGGTTCACCTGCTCCGGCGTCGGCGCCTTGTCGTCGTTGCCGAAGAGGCCGAGGATCGGGGCCGAAAGGTCTTTCGTGTACTCGATGGGCGCGACCGGCTGATTCGGGGTGAGCTCTTCCTTCGACATCACGACGCGGCCGCCCCAGCAATCGATCACGGCGTCGAAGCCCTTGAGCCGCGAGCCGGCGAGAACCGCTTGCCGGCCGCCCGAGCAGGTGCCGAACACGCCGATCTTCCGTGTCACGTACGGCAGCGAGCGCAGCAGTGAGTTTGCGCCGTCGAGATCGCCGAGCACGCGCGCATCGGGCGCGCCGCCGGCCGCGCGCACCTTGGCGCCGACGTCTTCCGGCGTGCCGTGGCCGTCACGGAAATAGAGGTTCGGCGAGATCGCGACGAAGCCGTGGTGCGCGAACTTGCGGGTGCACTCGCGGTACCACTCGTCCCAGCCCGGCGCGTGATGGATGACGACCATGCCCGGGAACGGACCGGCGCCGAGCGGCCGGGCCACGTAGGCGTTGATCGTGTCGCCGTTGTGCCCCTTCATCGTGATGGTCTCGGCGATCATGCCTTCGTACTGATCGGTCAGGTACGCGTGAGCCATTGAGCCTTCCCTCCGTGTACGGTGTAGTGAAGCGTCCTGTTTCGCGCTCGCCCCGGGATTCCTAGCCGAGGGATGAGATGCCGCTGATGTTGTAGAGGCGCGCGCAGTTCTCCCAGAGAATCTTGCGGCGGACCTCGTCGCTGAACGGCAGCCCGAAGAACTGTTCCATCGCCTCGGGAAACGCGCCGTCGGAATGCGGATAGTCGGTCGACACGACGAAATAGTCGGCGCCCATCTTGTTCACGACGTCGACGGCCGGCTCCTCGTCCACGTCGAGGGCGATGTAGCACTGCCGCTTGAAATACTCGCTCGGCGTCAGCGTGAGCTGGTGCTCGCAGCCCGGTCCGAACTTCTCCCACTGGTCGTCGAGCCGCCAGAGCCACCAGTAGAGCCAGCCCGCCGTGCCCTCGAGGAAGGCGCAGCGCAAGCGCGGATGGCGCTCGAGGATCCCGCCGGTCGTCATGCTGGCGATCGCGCCCATCAGCTCGACCGGATTGCGGATCGCGTGGGCGATCGGATGGAAGTTGGCGTGGCCGACGTAGCGCCGGCCGGCGTCGTCCTTCAGGGACGTGTTACCGGTCGGATGAAATCCGATCGGCACGTCGAGCTCCTCCAGCGCGCTCCACAGGGGATCGCAGGCCTCGTCGTGCAGGTGCTGGCCGTTGACCGGGTTCGGCGTGCCGATGATGCCGACCGCGCCGAGCTCCCTGACGCACCGGCGCGCCTCGGCGATCGCCGCGGGGATGTTGTGCATCGCGATCTGCGCGGCGAACTTGAGCCGTGACGGCTTGGTCTGGCAATAGTCGTACGCCCAGTTGTTGTAGGCGCGCGCCAACGCGGCCGCGTAGTCGGGCGCGAGATCGTCGTGCATCAGGATCTGGCGCCCGCGCGTGCCGTACATCACGGCGACGTCGACGCCCTCGATGTCCATGGCGGTCAGCGTGGACTCGGAGTCGAAGCCGCGGCCGCGAGCGACCTGGAAGTGAGGATGCCGCGCGCGGCTCCGCCGTCGCAGCTCGCGGCTCGACGTGGTGGCGCCGACCGCGTTGGCGTGCGCGGGGATCGCGAGGCCCTGGACCTCCATGCCCATGATCGTGTCGGCGTTGCCCTTGTCTTCCGCGTTCTGCGCGTTCAGCGTTCGCTGCTGTCCTCCGAAGAACTTCGGCGGGTTTGCCCGGTGCGGCCCTTCGAGGTAGCGGGCCCAGAGATCGTCGGGCTCCATCATGTGAAGGTCGCTGTCGAGGATGAGATAGCCGTCACGCGCCATATCGCACCTCCCCAGGGCGCCGATTATGCCCAGAAGGGCCCGCGAGATAAAGGGCTCGCCTGACAGGTCTCCGCTTGGCGCGCTTTAGAGGGTTCACCCGATTGTTCGACCTCCGGCCTCGCAGGCACAGTCAATCGAGCCCGACGTAACACCGCTGACCTCTAACTGGGGGTAACGCGTCATGACCCGTCTGCTGTATGCCTCGCGCTTGCTCGTCTTCTGTCTCGCTCTTGCCTTGGTCTTCGAGCCCGTCATCGTCGACTTGGCCTTCGCGAAGGGGCCTGGCGGTGGCAGCGGTGGCAGCGGTGGAGGGCCCGGCAGTGGAGGTGCGGCCGGCAGCGGCGCTGCCGGTGGCGCTGCGGGGGCCGGCGGTAGTGGCGC
>DATEMW010000364.1:0-12604 GCA_035275385.1 Candidatus Methylomirabilota bacterium
AGCGCGGGCAAGTTGTAGCAGAGCGTCTTGCCCGACGCGGTCGGCGTGACGACGACCACGTGCTGCCCCTTGGCGATCAGATCCCACGCGTGCGCCTGGTGCGAGTAGAGCTCATTGATACCGCGCGCCCGCAGCGCGTCTGCGATCTGCGGGTCGAGCGAGGCCGGAAACGGAACCAGGACGGGGGGCCGTGCAGGAAAATGACGGGTCGCCGTAATGCACGGGCCAGTCGACGGAGAAGTCAGCAGATCGTCGAGGATCCCGCCGAGCATCGCGGTCACTGTAGCACGGCGATTGTGCGCCGCCGTGTTTGTATCATGGCGCCGTGCCCCTCAAGTCCTGGCTGCCGCCGGTCGTCTGGATGGCCGCGATCATCACGTTCTCATCCGACGTCGGCAGCGGTGAGCACACGGGCGGCTGGATCCTGCCGTTGCTGCGGATGCTGGCGCCGTGGGCGACCGACGCTCAGCTCGACGGGCTGCACTGGCTCCTGCGCAAGGCCGGGCACATCATCGAATACGCGATCCTGACGGCGCTGTGGTACCGCGCGCTCAGGCGAGGCCGGGGCGCGACCCCGCGCGGCGCGGCGGCGACCGCATTCACATTGAGCGTCGCCTGGGCCGTGATCGACGAGATCCGCCAATCGTTCGTCCCCAGCCGCACCGCCAGCGCAATGGATGTCGCCACCGACTCCCTCGGCGCCATGATCGTCGTCACCGTAGCAATTCTCGGCTGGCGCACCGCAATCGACCGCCTCACCACCACCCTCCTATGGATAGCCCTGCTCGGCGGCGCCGCCTTCCTGACCCTCAACGCCCTCACCGGTGTCCCTTCCGGCGCCCTCTGGCTAACCGCCCCCCTCGCCGCCCTCCTCCTCCTCGCCCGCCGCCTCTACGTCCGCTCCCCTACCCAACGCAGCCCCAATAACGCCGACGACTAGCGCAGCAACTGCAAAAATCCGCCACACGTGACCACCACGCGAACAAACCGACCAGCACCGCCTAAACCAACGCGCGCACAACGGAAGCGACTCGCAGTGTGCGCAACCCGAAGCGCGTAACCGGTCAGCGGGCAATAGGTTAAATGGCGCGAGGCACAAACCAGCCGAGCGCCGCCTAAACCCGGGACGCCAATAACCGATGAGCGCTAGTGCGCGCGGCCGATCCTCTCTTTAGACCGAACTCGAATCGATCCGTAAAAACGGAGGGGCGCGGTGGGGCTGGGCTGGGGTAGGGGTCACTGCGACTCGTTCCCGGTGAGCCGCCCCCGCCGCGCCCTTCCGCCTCCAACCGATCGAAAGGAGCTAGACCTTCAAGCGAGGATCAAGCGTATCGCGCAAGCCGTCGCCAAACAGGTTGATGCCCAAAACGGTGATCAAGATCGCGAGCCCCGGGAAAGTCGCAAGCCACCAAGCGGTCGAAATGTAGACGCGACCGTCGGCAAGCATTCCGCCCCAGGTCGGCGTCGGCGGCTGGACGCCGAGCCCCAGGAACGACAGGGCCGACTCGATCACGATCACGCGCGCCATGTCGAGCGTCGCCACCACGAGCCACGGCGTGAACGCGTTCGGGAGAATGTGGCGCACGAGAACGCGGCCGTCGCGGCTTCCGAGGGCGTGGGCGGCCTGCACGAACTCGCGCTCTCGCAAGGACAGGACAGCGCCCCGCACCACGCGGGCGTACACGACCCAGCTGGAGACGCCGATGACCACGATGATGACCGGCAGGCTCGGCCCGAGCACGCCGATCACGGCGATCGCGAGCAGAATGAACGGAAAGGCGAGCTGGATGTCGGCCAGCCGCATGAACACGTCGTCGATCCGGCCGCCGAAGTAGCCCGAGACCAGCCCGACGCCCATCCCGAGCACGCCCGAGATCGCGACCGCGGCGAACCCGACCATCAGCGCCGGGCGGGCGCCGAAGATCATGCGCGCCAGGATGTCCCGGCCGAGGTGATCGGTGCCGAGCAGATGCGCGCGTCCGGCCGCATCGACCGAGCCCGGCGCGCGGAGACGGTTGGTGATGTCCTGCTCGACCGGGTCGTACGCCGACAGCCACGGCGCGCCCAGCGCGGCGACGACCACGACCAGCACGACCACGAGACCGAAGAGCGCCGTCCGCCGACGCGCGAGGCGGCGCATGAACAGGAGCCATTCGCGCCGGGCCGGGCTGCGCTCGCCGGCCAGCTCCATGGTGCGCGCGCTGATGGGAACGCTCACCTGAGCCGGATCCGTGGATCGAGATACGTGTAGACGACGTCGACGAACAGGTTGACGAGCACGAACGTCGTCGAGAGCAGGAAGACCGCCGCCTGCACCACCGGGTAGTCACGGTTGTAGATCGCCTGGACGGACAGACGTCCGACGCCCGGCCAGGCGAAGATCGTCTCGGTGATGACCGAGCCGCCGAGCAAGGTGCCGAGCTCGATGCCCACGATGGTCACGATCGGGATCGCCGCGTTCTTGAGCGCGTGCTTCCACACGACCGGTGGACCGCTCACGCCCTTCGCGCGCGCGGTCCTGATGTAGTCCTGGCCCAGCACCTCGAGCATCCCCGAGCGCGTGAGCCGCGTGATGCGCGCGGTCGTGAACAGCCCGAGCGTGACCGCCGGCAGGATGAGGTGCTCGAGGCCGCCACGGCCCGAGGAGGGCAGCAAGTTGAACTGCACCGAGAAGACGAGGATCAGCATGATCCCGAGCCAGAACGTCGGCATCGATTGCCCGAGCAGCGCGACCACCGTCGAGATGTAGTCGAGCACGCTGTTGCGCTTCACGGCCGAGACGATCCCGGCCGGGATAGCGAGACAGAGCGCCACGAGCAGTGCGGCGCCGGACAGCTGGAAGGTCGCGGGCATACGTTCGACGACCAGGTTGAACGCCGGCTCGCCGTGGCGCACGGACTGCCCGAAGTTCCCGCGCAGCGCACCCGAGAGGAAGCGGCCGTACTGAACGATGAACGGATCGTTGAAGCCCATCGCCTCGCGGAACTTCCGCACGTCCTCTTCGGACGAATCAGGCGGCAGCAGCACCAGCGCCGGATCGCCGGTCAGATAGAGGATGAAGAACACGATGAAGGAGACGCCCAGCAGGACCAGCAGGGACTGGGCCAGGCGACGGGCCAGAAAGATCTTCATGGCGCCCGGCGAAGACGGGCGACGGCCTCGATGTGCGGTGTCTGCGGAAACATGTCGACGGGCTCGACCCACTCGAGCCGATACCCCTGGCGCACCAGATCGCCGACGTCGCGCGCGAGCGTCGATGGATTGCACGAGACGTACACGATCCGCGCGGGGCCGAGCGTGGCCAGCGCGTTGAGAGCTTTGGGATGGAACCCCGCGCGCGGCGGGTCGGCGACGACGACGTCGGCGCGAATGCCGTCGCGCATCAAGGTCGGCAGGACGTGGCGGACCTCGCCGGGAAGGAACGTGCAGTTCTCGATCCCGTTCTCGCGCGCATTGCGCACGGCGTCGGCCACGGCGGCCGACGCGACCTCGATGCCGTACACCCAGCGGCTCCGGCGCGCGAGCAGCAGGCTGATCGCGCCGGTCCCGGAGTAGAGGTCCATGACCGTCTCGGTGCCCTTGAACTCGCACGCTGCTTCGACCACCGCGAAGAGCCGCTCGGCCTGCACGGTGTTCGTCTGAAAGAACGAGCTCGCCGAGACCTGAAACGTGAGGCCGCCGAGCGATTCGCGGATGTGGTCGCGCCCGAGCAGCAGATGCTCCTCGGTCCCGACCGCGACCGACGCCTTCTTGGCGTTGACATTCAGGACCACGCTGGCCAGCGCCGGCACGCGGGCGCGCAGGTCGGCGGCCAGCGGCGTCAGCGTCTCGACGTCGGGCGCCGCGGCGACGATGTTGACCATCGCCTCGCCCGTCCGACGGCCCTCGCGCACGGTCGCGAAGCGCAGGAGCCCTTCGCCCGAATCCTGGTCGTACACCGACAGCCGTCGCGAGCGCGCCTGGGCCCTGAGCTCGGCGAGCAGCCCGTTCATCGTCTCCGACTGCAGGTGGCAGCGCTCGATATCGAGGACGACGTCGTACCGGTCGGCCTGATGGAGCCCGATTTCGGGGCCTTCGGCTCCGCGCACGACCGTGAACTCCATCTTGTTGCGGTAGCCGAAGGGCTCCGGCGCGGCCAGAATCGGCCGCAGCTCGAAGTCGCCGAGCCCGCCGATGCGCTCGAGGCAGTCGCGCACCTGCTTGGCCTTGAAGCCGAGCTGCGCGGCGTACGAAAGGTGCTGCAGCCGACAGCCGCCGCAGCTGCCGAAGTAGGCGCAGGGCGGCTCGACCCGATCTGCCGACGGGACTTCCACCGCTTCGATGACCGCGCGCCCGAATCGCGACCGTGCATCGACCACTTTGACCCGCACTCGGTCGCCCGGGACCGCGCCGCGCACGAAGAGGACGTAACCCTGGACTCGCCCGACGCCCTCGCCCCCGAAGGCGAGGTCGTCGATCGTCAAGTCGAGGACGTCGCCGCGTCGCGGTTTTGCCATGATTGACGCCACTATATCAGGGTTCTCAACCGCGCTCGCGGCCCGCTGCACTGACGATGTATGATACGAAAGCATGGACAGCCGACCGCCGCGCGCCGTCGCTGATCTCTTGCTCACCGCGGTGCCCGACCTGAAAGATCGCCTGCTGGAGCACCGCATCCGGCGAGCCTGGTCGCAGATCGTCGGCGTCGACGCGGCCCGCCGGACTCAAGCTCGGAGCTTCGCGGAGGGATGCCTCACCGTGGCTGTTGATAATTCGCCCTGGCTTCACGAGCTGACCCTGCGCAGCGAAGAGCTCACTCGCCGACTTCAGCAGCGCTTCGACGGAGTTCGGTCGCTGCGCTTTGTGGCGGGAGCGGCCGAGAGCGACTCGTCGGCGCGCTCCGGCGCAACGTCTCCCACCCCGCCGCTCGATCGGCAGGCGCTGCGTGAGATCGACGAGGCGACGGCCGCGATCTCCGACCCGGGAGCCGCCGCCGCGGCGCGCCGCCTCATGACGAAGGCGTGGCCGGGCCTGGCAATGATCACGCTCGCGACCGTTCTGACGGGCTGCGCGTCGATGAGCACCGCTTCGCTGACTGGCGACGACGAGATTCCCATCCGGACCGTGGCCGCGGATCCGCGCGCCGACGCGTACTACTCGTACACGGTCGCCCAGATGTACGTGCAGGCCGGCCGGTTCAAGGACGCTGTCCCGTTCATGAAGTCGGCCATCAAGCGCGATCCCAACTCGGCCGCCCTCTGGACCCAGCTCGCTCAGCTGCTCACGCGCGCCGACAGCATCGACGAGGCGGTGAGCGCGGCGCGCAAGGCCGTGGAGCTGGCGCCGGATCAGGTGTCGACGCACATGACCTTGGCCGAGCTCTTGCGGACGCAGCGCAAGTACACCGAGGCCGAGGCCGAGCTCGAGCGCGCGATCCAGCTGAGCCCGAGCGACCCTGAGCCGTATCTCACGTTGGCCCGCGTCCACGTCGAGCAGAAGGCGTACGACAAGGCGAGAGTCGTGCTCCTGCGCCTGGTCGAGCAGCAGCCGCGGCTGGCTCAGGCTCAGTTCCTCCTCGGTCGGCTCGCGATCGAGACCGAGAACTGGGACGAAGCGATCGCGCGCCTCACCGCGGCCGTCGAGATCGACCCCGATCACGACGGCGCCTGGAGCGCGCTCGGCGCGGTCTACGGCGAGGCGCTGCACAAGAGCGAGGAAGCGATCGCGGTGTATCGGCGGGCCGTCAAGGCCAATCCCGACAACCCGGCGTTCGCCGACAAGCTCGCCGATCTGCTGATCCGGCTCGGGCGGCTGCCCGAGGCGCAGACCGAGCTCGAGGGCGTGGCGGAAGCGACCCCGCAGAACCCGCGCGCGTGGATGAAGCTCGGCGCCGTCTACTACGAGCAGAAGATGTGGGACAAGGCCATCGAGGCGTTTCGCCGCGTCGTGGCCCTCGAGCCCGCGAATCTCCGCGCGCGCTACTTCCTGGCCACCACCTACATGGACGCGGGGCGCGACGCCGAGGCCAAGTCCGAGCTCGAGCGGATCTTGCGCGCCGACCCGCGGTCGATCGACGCGCGCGTTCAGCTCGGATTCCTCTACGGCCGGGCCAAGCGCTACGACGAGGCGATCTCGACCTTGCGGGAAGCCGTCAACATGGAGCCCAAGCGTCCTGAGCTCTTCCTCTATCTCGGGACGGCGTACTACCGGGCCAAGGAATACGACCGCGCCGCCGAGACCCTGCGCGAAGGTCTCGGGCTCGACGACAAGCAGAAGGATCTGCACTTCCAGCTCGGCGTCGTCTACGAGAAGCAGTCGCGATTCGACGACGCGGTCAGCTCGTTCCGTCGGGTGATCGCGATCGATCCCAAGAACGCCGAGGCCTACAACTACGTCGGCTACATGTACGCCGAGAAGGGCCAGAACCTCGAAGAGGCCATCCAGCTCATCGGCAAGGCGCTCGACCTCGAGCCCGAGAACGGCTACTTCATCGACAGTCTCGGCTGGGCGTACTACCAGCAGGGCAAGTATCCCGAGGCGCTCAAGGAGCTCAAGCGCGCCGTCATGAAGACCAAGGAGCCCGATCCCGTGATCTACGAGCACCTTGGCGACGCGCTGATCAAGAACGGCCAAGACGAGGACGCCCTCGCCGCGTGGGAAAAGGCTCTCCAGCTCGATCCGGCCTCCGACGGGGTCAAGAAGAAGGTCAATGACCTCAAGGATCGTCAGCGCCGGGTCAAGGGTGGCTCGAAGGCCTCTCAGTAGTCTCCTTCTCTTTCTGCTCCCGGCGCTGCTTACCGCCTGCGCGACGGCGCCGCCTCGAGAGCCGGTAGGCGATGACGCCCGCCGGGTCCTGAGCCTCCTGGACGAACGCTACCGCGAGCTCACCACGATGCGCGCGCTCGCCGACGTCTCGCTCAGAAAGGGCGGCGAGCGTCAGCGCCTGCGCGGCGCGCTGCTCTTGCAAGCACCGAGCTCGGTACGGTTCGAGGCGCTCTCCCCGTTCGGGCCGCCACTCATGGTCGTGACCGTTCACGAAGGCCATGTGACGGCGTACGACGCGCTGAAGAACGAGGCCCACGCGGGACCGGCCGACGCCGAGACGATCTCCAAGGTTCTCGGTCTGCCGCTCGACGCCGACGATCTGGTCTCGGTGCTGGCCGGGCGTATGGCGCCTCCCCGCGAGCTCCGGAGCGCGGAGCTGGCCGCGCCCGACGACGTCGGCCCGTCCTTGAATCTAGTGGCCGGTGACGGGGCCCGGCAGCGCGTGTGGTTCGACCCGCAGACGGGCGCGATCCGGCAGCGCCAGGTGTTTGGCAGCAAGTTCAACGCGCTGATCAAGTACCGCCGCAACGGCTCGGGAGCGCTCGCCGGGTTCGACCTCGACGCGGCGATGTCCTACCTCACCGGGTCGGTCAACTACCAGAACCTGGTCGAGGGCGAGAGCATCGACGCGGAGCGCTTCACCCTGGCGATCCCGAAAGGGGCGAAAACACAGCCCATCCGTTGAACGGCCACCCGGCCCGTGCTATGGTGCGGTGTCTTGTCGAAGCGGTCGGGGAGGCCCCGTCGCCTCGTGCTCAGCGCGGCGTGCAAGATCAACCTGGCGCTCGAAGTGCTCGGACGGCGGGACGATGGTTACCACGAGATTGCCACGGTCATGCAGGCCGTGGATTTGTCCGACAAACTGGTGCTCGAGGACGCCGAGGTTCTGGAGCTCCGGACCACCGCTTCAGACGTTCCGACGGACGGGACAAACCTCGCGCTCAAGGCGGCGCTGATCCTGCGCGAGAGCGCCCGGGTGAGCCGCGGCGCGCGGATCATGCTCGACAAGCAGATCCCAGTCGCGGCGGGCCTCGGCGGCGGCTCGACGGACGCGGCCGCGGTGCTGGTCGGGCTGAATCGGCTGTGGGGACTCGGGTGGTCGACCGCGCGACTCGCCGAGGTGGCGGTGAAGCTCGGGATGGACGTCCCGTTCTTCCTGCGCGGGGGCGCCGCACTGGCGACCGGACGCGGCGAGCACCTGAAGGCGCTGCCAGGCTCGGCGCTGGCGCTCGTACTCGTGAATCCGCGCGTCGCCGCGAGCACGGCGGAGATTTACGGAGGGGTTACGGCGTCGATGTATTCTGACGGTGCCCAAGCGCGGGGAATGGCGGCGGCCCTCAGGAGCCGACAGCCCAGCCGGGTGGCGACGACGCTCGGCAACACGCTGGAACGGGTTGCGAGCGCGCGGTACCGTGAAGTGGAGCAAATGGAGGCGGCGCTCCTGGCCGCGGGGGCGCTGGGTGCGGCGATGTCAGGCAGTGGGCTCACGGTGTTCGGCGTTGCGCGCTCGTACGATCACGCGCGGCAGATCCGCCGGCGGGTCGCGCGCGCACGGTGGGGATGCTGGGCGGTCCGGACGCTCCAAGGTCCCGCCATTCGCATACGCCGAAGCCCACGGTAATGGTCGCCGCGAGAGCGAACACGATGGGGCGTGGCCAAGCGGCAAGGCGCGGGACTTTGGATCCCGTATTCGGAGGTTCGAATCCTCCCGCCCCAACCAACGCTAGGACGAGGCGCAGATGGCGTACGAGCTGAAGCTTCTGACCGGCAACGCGAACCGTCCCCTGGCCGAGGAAATCGCGCAATACCTCCACGTCCCGATGGCCGACGCCGAGGTGACGCGCTTCTCGGACGGCGAGGTGTACGTGCAGGTCGACGAGAATGTGCGCGGCGCCGACGTGTTCGTCATCCAGCCCACGTGTCCGCCGGTGAACGATACGCTGATGGAGCTCTTGATCATGGTCGACGCGATGAAGCGCGCGTCGGCCCGCCGGGTCACGGCGGTCCTCCCCTACTACGGCTATGCCCGGCAGGACCGGAAGGTGCAGTCGCGGGTACCGATCTCGGCGCGTCTGGTGGCCGATCTCCTCGAGGTGGCAGGGATCCAGCGCGTCCTGGCGCTCGACCTGCACGCCGGCCAGATCCAGGGATTCTTCAGCGTTCCAGTGGACCATCTGTTCGCCGGCCCGGTCGTGATGATCGACTACCTGCGCAAGAAAGACCTGCGCGATCCGGTCATCGTCGCCCCCGACGCGGGCGGCGTGGAGCGCGCGCGCGCGCTGGCCAAGCGGTTCGACGCGGGTCTCGCCATCATCGACAAGCGGCGCGAGGGGCCGGGCCAGGCGGTGGCCATGCACCTCATCGGTGACGTCAAGGGCCGCGACGCCGTCGTCATCGACGACATCATCGACACCGCCGGCACCTTGACCCAGGCGGTGACGGCGCTGGAGCGCGAGGGCGCCCGGCGCATCATGGCCTGCGGCGTCCACGCCGTGCTCTCGGGGCCGGCCATCGACCGGATCGCCGCCTCGCCGATCGAAGAGGTCGTCGTGACGAACTCGATCCCGTTGAGCGACGCCAAGCGCGCCGCGGCGCGGATCACCGTGCTGTCGGTCGCGCCGCTCCTGGGCGAAGCGATCCGGCGCATCCACGACGAGGAATCCGTCTCGACCTTGTTCGCGTAATCAGACTTTCAAGGAGCTTCAGTCATGGCCACGATGCAAGAGCTGACGATCAAGCGGCGCGAGGGCGCCGGCAAGGCATTCGCCAAGCGCCTGCGCCGCGAGGGCGCCGTTCCCGGGGTTCTCTACGACGGTAAGAAGGCCGAGTCGGTCACGGTGGATCCCAAGACTGTGCTCCGGATGATCCACGGTCACGAGGGCACGACCCAGCTGCTCACGCTCAAGTTCGACGGTGAGAAAGGCAACGGCACGCGGATGGCAATCATCCGCGACCTGCAATTCGATCCCGTCACCGACCTGCTCCTGCACGTCGACCTGCAGGAGGTCGCCGCCGACCGCGCGATCACCGTGCAGGTGGCCGTGCGCGCCGTCGGCGAAGCCGCGGGCGTGAAGGAGCAGAAGGGCATTCTCAACCTCGTGCTCCACGAGCTCACCGTGTCGTGTCTGCCGACCGCCATCCCCGAGCGGATCGACGCCGACGTCAGCGCGCTGATGATCGGCGACGTGCTCACGGTGGCCGAGCTGCGCGCGCCCGAGGGCGTGAAGATCGTGAACGACCCGGGTCAGGCGGTCGCGACCGTGGCTCCGCCGATGGCCGAGGAAGTGGCGACGACGGCGGCGCCGGCAGCGGCGGCCGTCACCGAGCCGGAAGTCCTCACCGAGCGCAAGCCGAAGGAAGGCGAAGAGGCGGCGGCGGCCGACGACAAGAAGCCGGCGCGCCCGGCGCGCGGAGAGAAGTCCGAGAAGGACAAGTAACAGAGCGAGCGTCGCGTGGCCCACGCGGAAGGCCGGGCGACCGGCCGGGTGGTCGTGGGGCTGGGGAATCCGGGTCCGGAGTACCAGCACACGCGCCACAACGTGGGCCAGCGCGTGCTCGATCTGCTCGCCAAGACGGTTCGCGGGTCATGGCGACGCGATGGCGGCACGGTCGTGGCCCGCGGCCGCTGGCGGGGCGAAGAGGTTCGGCTCGTCAAGCCGCTCTCCTTCATGAACGAGAGCGGACCGGTCGTCGCCAAGGCGCTGCGCCGCGCCGAGGCCGGTCCCGCTGAGCTCATCCTGGTCTACGACGACATCGACCTACCGCTCGGCACCGTTCGGCTTCGCATGAAGGGAAGCCACGGCGGCCACAACGGTGTTCGCTCCGTGCTCGCCGCGCTCGGCACCGAGGAGGTCAAGCGCGTCAAGGTGGGAGTCGGCCGCCCCGACCACAAGGGCGACGTCCCGGATCACGTGCTCACCACGTTCGAGCCCGAGGAGCTACCGGTCGTCGACGCTGCCGTCGCCGAAGCCGTCGAAAAAGTCCTCGCACTCCTCGGCTAACCACGACGCTCCTCGGCTAACCACGACGCGTCCGAAAGCAGTGGGGGGCCATCGGGGAGGAGCGGCGCTCGCTGCCCCCGATTACAAGAAAAACACGAGCGTCACGACGACGAACAGCGGCAGCAAAACCGCGCCGCTGTAAATCATGTAGCCGAAGAAGCTCGGCATCTTCACGCCTTGCTCCTCGGCGATCGACTTCACCATGAAGTTCGGCGCGTTGCCGATATAGCTGTTGGCGCCCATCGACACCGCGCCCACGCTGATCGCCGCCAGTATCGCGTGCGGGACGCCCACGATCTCTCTGGCCAGGCCGAGCCCCTGCCCGAGCGCCAGGAACGTCAGGTAGGTCGGCGCGTTGTCGAGGAACGACGACAGGATCCCCGTCGCCCAGAAGAACTGCCAGGGCTCGCGCACGCCGAGCTCTCCACCGCGGACCCGCAAGAGCTCCAGGGCCGGGATCATCGTGAGGAAGATTCCGGCGAACAGCGCCGACACCTCCAGCATGGGATGCGCGGTAAAACCGTTGTCACGGCGCAGCGAGCGAGGCGTTCGCCACAGAGAGAGCGCCGAGAGGACCACGATCGCCGCCTCGCGCCAGGGGGCATGCAGGAACGCAACCGCGAGCACGACGAGCCCGAGCCAGACGAGATTGGGCGCGCCGCGCAGGCGCAACGGCTCGATCCGGGCGCGATCGCGTTGCAGAGCCGCGAGCGGCTCGCGGGCGTACTGCCGCCTGTCCCACGCGAAGTACACCGCGAGCAGCACGACCACCTGGAGCGCCCAGTGCGGAATCAGCCGGAAGGTCCACGCGAACGGCACGCCCTGCAGGTAGCCGAGAAAGAGCGGCGGGTCGCCCAGCGGGGTCAGCATGCCGCCGACGTTGGACACGAGAAAGATGAAGAACACGATCGTGTGGCGCACGTGCGAACGCTGGCGATTGGTCCGCAGCAGCGGCCGGATCAACAGCATCGAGGCCCCGGTGGTGCCGATGAAGGAGGCCAGCGCCGACCCGATGGCGAGAAACGCCGTGTTGGTGAGCGGCGTCGCCTCGAGATCCCCGCGAAGCGCGATGCCGCCCGCGATCACGAACAGTCCGGCGAGGAGCACGATGAACGAGACGTACTCTTCGGCCGCCACCAGGAGCGCGCCGGGCCGTCGGACGGCATAGAGTGCCAGCACCGGCAGGCCGAGCACCGCGGCGACCACCAGCTTGTTGCGATTCGGCTCCCACCAGCGCGGGAGCCAGAGCGGAAAGACAGCGATCGCCAGTAGCATCACGACGAACGGGACGACAGTGTAGAGCGGGAGCGCGCCGCCGGTGGCCAGAGCCACAGTCTAGCAGGGCCCTTGATTGCCCGACGTGGGGTCGCGTGGTATATAGTTGTTGTTTGCCCAGAGGATCTCGCCGTCCTTGAGGGGGGCGCCGTGTGACCAAGGTAATCGTCGAGCCCGACGAATCTTTCGAGAGCGCGCTCAAGCGTTTCAAGAAACAGTGTGAGAAAGCCGGCCTCCTCTCCGAGTTCAAGAAGCGTCAGCACTACGAAAAGCCCAGCGTTCGGCGCAAGCGCAAAGCCCTCGCCGCCCGCAAGAAGGCCAAGCGGCGCGAACGGATTTCCGATTAGCCGGGACATCTCTTGATGGACGCCGGCACTCCCGGAACCCGGATCGGGAGCGAGTGAGGCGAAGGTTGGAGGCAGGCCGAATCTGGGAGCCCGGCACCGAATGGAACGCGGTGCGGGCGCTCCTGGCTCACGAAGCTGCAACCGAGATGGGACGCGACCGGGCGACGGCCGCTGAGC
>DATEMW010000365.1:0-2136 GCA_035275385.1 Candidatus Methylomirabilota bacterium
GTGAGCTTCTGGCCGAGGCGCTCGACAACGGGCGGGCCGGCGACGAACAGCGCCGAGAGATTCTTCACCATGACCGAGTAGTGCGCGGCCGCCAGGTGCGCGGCGCCGAGCCCCGCAACCGAGCCGAGACCCATTGCCACGCGCGGAATCGTCGCCATGTTGGCGACGACCCACTCCCAGCCGTCGACGCCGGGCACGTTGGCGCGCCCCGTCGTCTCGATCGTCTTGACGGAGCCGCCGCCGCCCGAGCCCTCGACCAGGCGGATCAGCGGCAGGCGCAGGTCGTGCGCCATCCGCTCGCACTGGTTGTGCTTGCCGCGGATGGTCGCGTCGGCCGAGCCGCCGCGCACGGTGAAGTCGTCGCCGCCGATCACGACCGGCCGGCCGTCGACCTCGGCGCGGCCGAACACGAAGTTCGACGGCGTGAACGCGACGAGGTCGTTCTTTCCGTCGTAGCGCGCGCTGCCGGCGATCTTGCCGATCTCGTGGAAGCTGCCGGGGTCGGCGAGCTTGGCGACGCGCTCGAGGATCGTGAGCCGGCCGCCGTCGTGCTGGCGCTTCACCCGCTCGGGCCCGCCCAGCTGCGAGGCGAGCTCCTCGCGGCGTCTCAGCTCGTCGAGCTCCTTTTGCCAGTCCACGCGGGCGCCGCTAGTCCTTGCCGCGGCGGCGATCGTCGCCGCGCTCGGGGAACCTCTGGCGCAAGAGCTCGATGAGCTTCCGCTCTTCTTTTTTCGTCAGGTCGTCGAGCCAGCTCATGGCCTCGCCGCGGTCGTCGCGCTCGGCGTTGTCGGACACGGCACACCTCCTCTGGGCCCGGCCATTATACGAGAGACGCCGGATGGACTTGGCCGTGTGTTAGGTATGTAGCTGGAGCGCTCGGCTCCCGGGAGGCCAGGCGTGGACGACATTCTGATCGGCAAGGGCGAGCGGCCGGTCCATCTGCTGCCTCGATACGGCAACCGCCACGGTCTGGTGGCCGGCGCCACCGGCACCGGTAAGACCATCTCGCTCATGGTGATGGCCGAGGGCTTCTCGCGCCTGGGTGTTCCCGTATTCATGGCCGACGTGAAGGGCGACGTCGCCGGGCTGGCGATGGCCGGGGTCGCCAACGACAAGATCCGCGAGCGCGTCGCCCAGATCGGCATCCAGGGCTACACGAACGAAGCGTGCCCGGTCGTCTTCTGGGACCTCTACGGCCAGGCCGGACATCCCGTTCGCGCCACGGTCAGCGAGGTCGGCCCGAGTCTCCTCGGACGCATGCTCGAGCTCAACGACACCCAGGCGGGCATGCTCGAGATCGCGTTCAAGCTCGCCGACGACCGCGGTCTGCTCCTGCTCGACCTGGACGATTTCCGCGCGCTGCTCGGCTTCGTCGCCGAAAACCGCAAGGAGATCTCGACGAAGTACGGGCTGATCAGCACGCAGTCGATCGCCGCCATCCAGCGCTCGCTCCTCGGACTCGAGCGACAGGGCGGCGACGCCTTGTTCGGCGAGCCCGCGCTCGACCTGAAAGATTTGATGCGCACCGACGCGAGCGGCCGCGGCATCGTCAACATCCTGGCGGCCGACAAGCTCATCTTGCAGCCGCGGCTCTATTCGAGCTTTCTCCTGTGGCTCCTGTCGGAGCTCTTCGAGAACCTTCCCGAGGTCGGCGATCTGGACAAGCCGAAGCTCGTGTTCTTCTTCGACGAGGCGCACCTCTTGTTCGACGACGCGCCGGCGTCCTTGCGCCAGCGGGTCGAGCAGGTCGTGCGGATCATCCGCTCGAAAGGTGTGGGCGTGTACTTCTGCTCGCAGTTTCCGGACGACGTGCCGAACGAGATCCTGGGCCAGCTCGGTAACCGGATCCAGCACGCGCTTCGCGCCTACACGCCGCGTGACCAGAAGGCGGTGCGCACCGCGGCCGAGACGTTCGTGGCCAACAGCAAGCTCAACGTCGCCAAGGTCATCGGCGAGCTCTCCGTCGGCGAGGCGCTGGTGTCGACGCTTCAGGACAAGGGTGTGCCGATGCCGGTCGAGCGGACGATCATCTGTCCGCCGCGCTGCCGGATGGGCGCGATCGCGCCCGAGGAGCGCGCGACGGTGCGCTCGCGGAGCCCGATCGGCGGCAAGTACGATACCCGTGTGAATCGCGAG
>DATEMW010000366.1:0-10172 GCA_035275385.1 Candidatus Methylomirabilota bacterium
GTGACGCGGCCGCGCGCTAATCAGCCGGGACGGGCTCGGTCGCCAGGCGCAGGCGGACGAAGTAGTCCTTGAAGCGCTCGACGTCCGACTCGGACACCATGTCGGACACGATGAAGCACGCCAGATCGCCCTGTCGCCACACCCAGGCGGAAAAGCCGCTGTCGCTCATCAGCGCCGGCCGCCACCGGTTCTGGATCTGAACGCGGCGGGATTCCGGCAACGGCAGGCCCGGCCACGGCAGGACCGTGTAGTTCACGAGGTGACCGTCGCCGTCGCGGTAGTAGAGCGCCATGCCGCGGCGACTCTCCAGATAGACGGGCTCGGCGCCCACGAAGACGAGCCGATCGTCGCCGCCGAAGAACTTGCGCAGCCCGATGCCCGATTCCTGCGTGAGCCACGGCAGGGCGGTCGGCACGACCTCCGGACGTCTGGCGCCCCACATGAGCGCGCGCGTGTGCTCGGCGACCACCGAGCGCACGAGCCGCTCGGTCGGATCCGCCGGCAGAATCCGCGGCAGGAACGGAATCGCTACGAGTACCAGCAGCAACGCCGTGGCGACCGCGGCCAGGGCGGGCGACAGCCACGCCGGCCGCGCGCGCGGCGGCTCGGCACGCTCGACGATCGCGCCGCGCACGTACGCGGGCGCCGAGTAGCGCCTGAGCTCCGTGCGGAGCCGCGCGCCGAGCGCGTCGTCGGAGTCCGGAGACTGGTTGCTCATTCTTTGCTGTAGTCGCGCAGGAGACCGCGCAGACGCTCCTTCGCTCTGAAGATGCGCGACTTGACGGTGCCGACCGGGCAGGCCAGGACGCGCGCGACGTCCTCGAGCGCCATGCCCTCGACCTCCGCCAGCAGCAGCACCGTTCGAAATTCCTCAGGCAGGCGCCGAAGCGCGCGCTCGAGATCAGTGTGCGCCTCGACGGCGCCGCTCGACTCCTCGGGCGCGTCGTGAAACATCGGAGCGTCCCAGGCGGGAACACCGTCCTCCGCGAGCGCGGATTCCCGCTCGCGAAGCCGATAAAACGTCAAGAAGGTGTTCCTCAAGATCTGAAACAGCCAGGCTCGGAGGTGGGTTCCCGGCTGGAACCGGTGGGAAAACCGGAAGGCGCGGAGGTAGGTCTCCTGGACGAGGTCGTCCGCCTCCGGGGGGTTCCGGGTCAGATACATCGCGAAGTTGTAGAGCGCGTCCAGGTGCTCGAGAGCGGCCCGCTGGAAGTCGTCGTCCGCCACGGGCTCGCTCAGTCGGCGTACCAGCGCGCCGGGTAGTCGCCCGGGCGCACATCGTGCTCGTCCTCGAGGTCGGCGAGCAGGTCGCGCACCGAGCGATACAGCACGGGGTGCTCGAGGTCGGGTGCCAGGTCGGCCAGCGGCTGTAGGACGAAGCCACGCTCGGCGAGCAGCAGGTGAGGCACGTGCAGGTCGTCGCCCGCGCTCACGATCTCGTCGCCGTAGAAGAGGATGTCGATATCCAGGGTGCGCGCCGCGAACCGCTGGGCCTCGGGCGTCCCCGGAGGCCGTACGCGTCCCAGCGCCGACTCGATCGCCTGCAGCTCGGCCAACAGCGCGCGCGGCGCCAGCGAGGTCTCGACCGCCACCACGCAGTTGAGGAACCAGCGCTGCTCGCTCGCCGTCTGACCGGGCTCGGTCTCCCAGGGTTCGGAGTCGTAGAGCGGCGAGGCGTCGAGGAAGCGGATGGCCTCGATCCCGTGCAGGCGCTGGACGGCCGATTTCAGCGTGGCCAGCCGGTCGCCGACGTTCGAGCCGAGCGAGAGATAGACGCGCGTCACACGCGGCTCCGCGTGAGCTCGACGGAGGGCGTCCCGATCAGGCCTTCCATCGGGGGCGTGAGCTTGCGGACGCGCACGCGGATCTCGCGGGCGGGGAACTCGCGCAGGAGCGCCTCGACGATGAGCCCCGCGAGCCGCTCGATCAGGTTCACGCGGTTCTTGGTGCCGATGTCGACGATGCGCCGCGCGACCACGCCGTAATCGATCGTCGTCGACACCTGATCGGACACGACTGCCGAGGACAGGTCGACCGCCATCTCGACGTCGACCGAGAACCACGCGCCGACGACTTGCTCGGCGCGCGTCAGCCCGTGCTGGCCGTAGAAGCGCACGTCCTCCAGCAGGAGCTTGTCGCCCATCGCCTCACGCGAGGCCGAGGACGTCGGCCATCGAGTAGAGTCCGGGCGGCCGCCCGGCCACGTACCGGGCGGCGCGCAAGGCGCCCCGCGCGTACGTGTCGCGGTTGTGCGCCCGATGCACGAGCTCGAGCCGCTCGCCCAGGGTGCCGAAGGACACCGTGTGCTCGCCGACCACGTCGCCCGAGCGCAGCGAGAGGATGCCGATCTCGGGCCGCGTGCGCTCGCCCGGCAGCCCCTGCCGGCCGAAGACGGCGACCTGATCGAGGTCGCGCCCGAGCGCGGCCGCGACGATCTCCGCCATCCTGAGCGCGGTGCCGCTCGGCGCGTCCTTCTTGAACCGGTGGTGCGTCTCGGTGATCTCGACGTCGTACTCGTCGCCGAGCGCCTTGGCCATCGTGGCCAGGAGCTTGAACGCCACGTTCGTGGCCACGGACATGTTCGGCGAGATCAGGATCGCGGCGTCTTTCGCGAGATCGGCGATTTCGGCGCGCTGCGCGGCACTGAACCCGGTGGTGCCGATGACCGCGCGGGCGCCGGATCGGGCCACCAGCTTGAGATGCGCGAGCGAGGCCTCGGGCACCGAGAACTCGATCAGCACACGATCGCGTGTGATCTCGGCCGCCGCGTCGGCGCCGACGCTGACGCCGGCCTTGCCGACGCCGGCCAGCTCGCCCGCGTCACGCCCGATCGCCCCATGGCCGGGCGCCTCGAGCGCGGCGACCAGACGCAGATCGGCCGTATCGGCCAGGCACGCGATGATCCGATTGCCCATCCGGCCGGCGGCCCCCGCGACAACGATCTCCGCCGTCGCGGCGCCCCGGCGCCCGACGCTCGGGGATGTCTCCCCGCCGGCTGCGCTCATAGGGGCTGCTACTTGATCAGGCCGTACGGCTTGATGATTTCGCGGAGCTTCTCGCGGTTGGCATCGCTCATCCGGCACATCGGCAGGCGGAACTCGGGCTCGAGGATGCCGGCCATCGCCATCATTTCCTTGATCGGGATCGGGTTGGTCTCGAGGAACGCCGCGCGCGCCAGCGCGAAGAGGCGATAGTGCAGGTCGCGGGCGCGCTTCCAGTCGCCTTCGAGCGCCGCGTGCACCAGATCGGCCGTCTCGCGGGGCACGATGTTGGCGATGACCGAGATCACACCGCTGCCGCCGATGGCCAGGAGCGGCAAGGTGATGTTGTCGTCGCCCGACAGCACCGAGAAGTCGGGGCCGCACGCGGCGATGACCTGGCTCATCTGATCCAGCGAGCCTGACGCTTCCTTCACGCCGACGATGTTCTTCACGTCGCGGACGAGCCGGGCCAGGGTGACGGTCTCGACGTTGACGGCGGTCCGGCCCTGGATGTTGTAGACCAGGATCGGGATCGCGACCGACTCGGCGACCGCGCGGAAGTGACGGTAGAGGCCTTCCTGCGTGGGCTTGTTGTAGTACGGGTTCACGACGAGCGCCGCGGCGGCGCCGGCCCGCTCGGCGTGCTTCGTCATCTCGATCGCGTCGCTGGTCGAGTAGGAGCCGGTGCCCGGCACGACCCGGATGCGGCCGCGGGCGGCCTCGATCACGAGCTCGACGACGCGGTGGTGCTCGTCGTGGCTCAGGCTCGGCGCCTCGCCGGTCGTCCCGCAGGGGACCAGCCCGTCGGTGCCGTTCGCGATGTGCAGCTCGACCAGCTCCTTGAGCTTCGCCTCGTCGACCTTACCGTTCCGGAACGGGGTGACCATCGCAACGAATGAACCCTGAAATCTCTGGCTCATGGAGTAGTCTCCCCTGCCACCAGGTCTTCGTACGTCTCCCGGCGGCGCACGATCGTGTACCGGTTGCCGTCGACGAGAACTTCGGCGGCGCGCGGTCGCGTGTTGTAGTTGGACGCCATGACGAAGCCGTAGGCGCCGGCGCTCATCACCGCCAAGAGATCTTCCTGGTCGACGCGGGCCAGCTCGCGATCCTTGGCCAGGAAGTCGCCCGACTCACAGACCGGCCCGACGACGTCGACGGTCTCGCGCTCGCGCCCCTGGCGCGCCTGGTCGACGGGAATGATCTCGTGATACGAGCCGTAGAGCGACGGCCGGATCAGGTCGTTCATCGCGCCGTCGATCACCACGAACTTCTTCGCGCCGGTGTCCTTGCGGTAGAGCACGCGCGTCAACAAGATTCCCGCGTTTCCGACGATCGAGCGGCCCGGCTCGAGCAGCACCGTCACGCCCGCCTCGCGCAGCGCCGGCATCAGCAGGGTGGCGAACTCCTGATGGGTCGGCGGCGTCTCGTCGCGATAGCGGATGCCGAGCCCGCCGCCGATGTCGATCGTACGGATCTCGATCCGCCGCTCACGCAGCGCCTTCACCAGCGCGACCACGCGCGCGACCGCATCCGCAACCGGCGTGGCCTTGGTGAGCTGCGAGCCGATGTGCATGTCCGTGCCGATGACCTCGAGCCCGCCGAGCTTTGCCGCCTCCTCGTACGCCTCGAGCGCCTCGTCGTACGGGATCCCGAACTTGGAGGTCTTCAGGCCCGTCGCGATGTAGGGGTGCGTCTGCGGGTCGACGTCCGGGTTCACGCGCAGCGCGACCGGCGCGCGGACGCCCATCTCGCGCGCGACCTCGTCGAGGACGCGCAGCTCGCTGCGCGACTCGACGTTGAACATGAGGATGTCCGCCTTGAGCGCGTCGCGCATCTCCTCGCGGCTCTTGCCCACGCCCGAGAAGATGATCTTCTTGGGCGGCACGCCGGCCCGGAGCGCGCGGTAGAGCTCGCCTCCGGAAACGATGTCGGCACCGGCGCCGGCCTTCGCCAGCACCGAGAGCACGCCGAGGTTCGAGTTGGCCTTGACCGAGTAGCAGACGACGTGCGGCACGTCGTGGAACGCGCGGGAATAGGCGCCGAGGCTCTCCAGCAGCGCGGCTTTCGAGTAGACGTACGTGGGCGTTCCGGTAACAGTAGCGAGCGCGCGAAGCGACACATCCTCGCAGCAGAGCTGAGAATCCCGATACTGGAACGGGCCCATGTATCCGTTGTTGGTAACACCCGGAACATATGAAGTCAAGGTAGGGTGACCCTGACCTCGTTCGAGCGCCGACTCTCGTTCGGGCGCGCGGCGCTGTCCTGTGACGTGACCACGTAGCGGTTGACCCCGCGCGTCGCGGCACGGTCGACGAACGTGGTCGACGGCGCGCTGGTCGAGCCGATTCGTTCGAACGCGCCCGATTCCGTCGCGCGATAGACGATGTAACCGGTCACCTTGCTCTCGGGGCTCGGGTTCCAGGACAGCCGCACGACCCCCTCCGAGGGGATCGCGACCAGGTTTGCGGGCGGCGAGGGGGGCGTCGTGTCGCGCGGTGTCGCCGAGACCCGCGCCGACGGTCGGCCGTACACGGTCGTGCCGGCGACCTCGCGCGCGGCGCGAACGGCGTAGACGTAGGCGCGGTCGTTCTGGAGGCCGGAGTCGGTCAGCGTGCGCTCGGACGTGCGCGCCGGCGTGATCGGCGAAAGCTCGCCGTCTTCCGACGTCCCGCGCAGGACCTGGTACGTGAACGGCTCGGTCGCCGCGCTTCCGTCGAGCATGCGGGTGGGCGCGCTCCAGGTCACACGTACGGCGCCGTCGCGCGGCTCGGCGACCACGGCCTCCGGCTCCCCGGGCGCAACCGCATACGTCACGGAGACCCGTGGCGACGGTGAGCCGATCCGTCCTTGCGGATCGCCGGCGAGGATCACGTAGGTGTAGCGCCGCCCGTCGGTGAGCCCTTGCCGATCGCTGAGTACCAGATGAGGCCCGCGTCGCACCGCGGGCTCGGGCTCGGCGCCGCGGATCGCGGCGATCTCGTCGTAGCCGGCGATCCGGCCGTCGACACTCATGGCCGCTCGGGGCTCGCCGGTCCCGCTGTCCTCGGCTCTGAAGATCCGCATCAGTGTGAAGTCGCGCAGCCGCGTGTTGTCGGCGCGGCGATTGGGCGGCGTCCACGAGAGCGTGATCGCCGACTCCTCGACGACACCCGAGAGATCGCTGATCGCTTGGGGTGCCCTCAGCTCGGGCGCCACCGGCGGTGACTTCTTGCCGCACGCGGCGAGGGCCAGCGCGGCGAGCGCCAGGCACGCGCCGACGCGGCGCCCGCGCCCGGTCATGCGCGCGCGATCAGCGAGCGAGCGAGGGCAAGCGAGCGGCGGACCGCATCGGGCGCCGTGCCGCCGGTGACGGCGCGGGCGCGCAGCGAGGCGTCGACGGTGACCGCGTCCTTCGCGTCGTCGTCGAAGGTGGGCGAGAACCGGCGGAGCTCGACGACGCTCAGGCCCTCCAGCGTTTTGCCCTCGGTCTCGCAGAACCGCACGATCTTCCCGACCACCACGTGCGCCTGGCGGAACGGCATCCCCTTGCGGACCAGGTAGTCGGCGAGGTCGGTCGCGGTCGCGAAGTTCTCGCCGGCGGCGCGTCGCATGCGGTCGGTGCGGAACGCGAGCGAGGCGAGCATCGGCGGCATGACGGACAGGATCGCCTCGAGCGTGTCGACCGAGTCGAAGAACGGCTCCTTGTCTTCCTGCATGTCGGAGTTATAAGCGAGCGGGAGCCCCTTCATCGTGGTCAGCACCGCCACGAGGTTGCCGTAGAGGCGCCCGCTCTTGCCCCGGATCAGCTCGGCGACGTCGGGGTTCTTCTTCTGCGGCATGATCGACGAGCCGGTCGCGAAGGCATCGGAGAACTCCACGAAGCCGAACTCCGCCGTCGCCCACAGCGTGAGATCGGCGGCGAGCCGCGAGAGATGCATCCCGGTGATCGCGGCCGCGGACAGGAACTCCAGCAAGGCGTCGCGATCGCTCACCGAATCGAGGCTGTTCGGCGAGACGCCGGCGAACCCCAGGTCTTTCGCGAGCGCGTCGAGGTCGATCGGGAACGCCGTGCCGGCGAGCGCCGCGGCGCCGAGCGGCATCGTGTTGGCGCGCGCGCCGCAGTCGCCGAAGCGCTCGCGGTCGCGCTGGAGCATGAAGACGTACGCCAGCAGGTGATGCGCCAGCACGACCGGCTGGGCCCGCTGCAGATGCGTATAGCCCGGCAGCGGCGCCTCGATCGTCTCGGCGGCGCGCGCGACCAGCGCTTCCTGGACGCGGCGCAGGCCGGCCCGCGCCCCGGCGATCACGTCGCGGAGATAGAGACGCTCGTCGACCGCGATCTGATCGTTGCGCGAGCGGCCGGTGTGCAGCTTGCCGCCGACCTCGCCGATCAGCTCTTGCAGGCGCCGCTCCACGTTCGTGTGGATGTCCTCGAGCTCCGGGCGGAACGGAAAGGTGCCGGCCGCGAGCTCGTCGCGGACGGCGGCGAGTCCCTTGACGATCGCGTCGCGCTCGGCGGCGGTGAGGAGCCCGGCGCGCGCGAGCGCCTTGGCCCACGCCACGCTGCCGGCGACGTCGTGCGGCCAGAGCCGGCGGTCGAAGGCGAGGGAGCCGGTGAAACGCTCGGCAGCCGGATCGGCGCCCTGAGTGAAACGTCCGCCCCAGAGCTTCTCTCCCGGTGCCGCGCCGCGCCGCGGCGCCGCGCGCTTGCGAGGCCGCGACTTCACGGCAGGAGCGCCGCGATGTCGTCCATGATCCGCCGCGTCACGCGCACGCGCGCGCTGCGCCCGGTGGGCACACCGGCGGCCGAAAAGCAGCGGGCCGGCCCGAACCTGACGCCGAGCGCCGCCCGGCGAGGAATGTAGCCGCGCCGTCCCGCGAGCGCCTCGTACGTGCCGCGGATTCCGGCCGGGATCACCGGCACGCCCGAGCGCAGCGCGAGCAACGCGACACCGGGCAGCCCGGGCTCGAGCTGGCCGCGGACGCTGAAGGGGCCCTCGGGGAAGATGCCGACCACCCGACCCTCCTGGAGGCTCCGCAGCGCGCGGCGCAGCGCGCCGACGTCGGCCCGCTCGAGGTCGATCGGAATCGAACGGATGTTCCGGTGGAACATCGGATGCAGCGGCGTCGCGCGCCACACGCGCGGCATCACGAGGAACGAGATCGGCTCGGGCACGGTGACGCCGAGCACGATGCCGTCCAGATAGTTGTGATGATTCGCCGCGATGAGATACGGACCGCTCGAGGGCAGATGCTCGAGTCCGTCGACACGAAGGTCGAACCAGCGGGTGAGCGCGGATCGCAGCGGCGCGCGGAGCGCGCGATACAGGAACGGCACCGGCGCCGCCTCACGAGTGGGGCGACCGGCCGCGGTGAGCGTGCTGGGGCCGGACATATCGCGCGTTTTATAGCACGGTTCACCGAGCCCGGGCGAGCCGGTACCGAGCGACCGCGGCGTTGTGCTCGCCGATCGTCATCGAGAAATGGTGGTGCGTGTCGTCCATCGCGACGAAGTAGAGATATTTCACCGGCGCCGGGTCGAGCGCCGCCTCGATCGCGGCGATGCCCGGGCTCGCGATCGGTCCCGGCGGCAGGCCCGCGTTCCGGTAGGTGTTGTACGGATGGTCGGCCCGCAGATCGGCGCGCGTGAGCGCACGGCGCTCCTTGCCGGTCGCGTACTGCACGGTGGGATCGGCTTGCAGCGGCATCCTGAGCTTGAGCCGATTCCAGAAGACTGCGGAGATCGTGCGCTGCTCGCCGCGCTCGACGGCTTCGCGCTCGATGATCGAGGCGAGCGTCAGCAGCTGGTGCACGGTGAGCCCACGCTCGGCGGCGCGCGCGGTGATGTCGGGTCCGAGCTTCGCGCGCAGGCGCTGGACCATCTTGGTCAAGATCTCTTCCGGCGTCATGCCGCGTACGAACTGGTATTTATCCGGGAACACGTAGCCCTCGAGACTGCCTCCCTCGATCCCGAGCGTCGACAGAAAGGCGGGGCTCGTCGCGAGGCGCCGCACGGCGTCGGCCGGAGCAAGGCGCTCGGCCTCCAGTACCTTGGCCAGCTCCGACAGCGTCGCGCCCTCCGGGTGCAGGACGATGTGCTGCTTGACGCGCCCAGCCTCCAGTTGGGCCAGGACCGCCAGGGTTGTTGCGCCGCGGTCGAGCTCGTACTCACCGGCCTTCAGGTGGCCGGATGTGCCGCGGGCCACGGCCAGGAAGACGAACCCCGTGCGAGTGCGGATTCCGCCCGCCCGGTACAGGCGGCCGGCGATGGACATGACGCTGTCGTGCGCGGGGATCTCGACGATCACCGTCCCGCGCTCGAGCGCGGGCGCGGGTGTCAGAACCTCTCGGCCCACGAAGGTGGCGAGAGCGGCGCCGACGAGCATGAGGAGGGCGATGACAGCACGCAACCCCATGATTTCCCAGTGTAACATCGGCGCTCTGGTATACTGTGTAGCCTTGGTGGCCGATTCACCCCGTTCATACTGGCTCGCTTCTAGGGGGTCCCATGCTTGAGCTGCAGCTACCCGCCCGTCACGATTGGACTGTCCAGGACAAGACTTACGGCAAGCTGGCTATCGAGCCCTGCGAGGCCGGCTTCGCGCTAACCGTCGGCATCGCCTATCGCCGGGCGCTCCTCTCGGCGATCCACGGCGCCGCACCCACGTGGGTCAAGATCGAAAACGTCCTGCACGAGTTCTCCCACCTGCCGGGCGTGATGGAAGACACGCTCGACATCATGATGAACCTGCGCAAGGTGGTCTTCACCCTCCACGTGAACCGGCCCAAGATCCTGCGTCTGCGCGCCCAGGGCGGCTCGGTCGTGAAGGCCAGCGATTTCGAGACGGACGCGGACATCGAGGTGCTCACGCCCGACGTGGTCCTGGCGACCCTCGACAAGGACGGCGTGTTCGAGATGGAGGTCTGCGTCGAGCGCGGCCGCGGCTACGTGTCCGCCGAGAAGCGCGAGCCGGAGGCGCTGCCGATCAACGCGATCCTGCTCGACGCCGACTTCTCGCCGGTCAAGCGCGTGAACTTCCACGTCGAGCCCATCGCGGACGGCCACGAGCGGCTCGTGCTCGAGGTGTGGACCGACGGCAGCGTCAGCCCGGCCACCGCGGTCGGCGAGGCGTCGCGCATCCTCGAGGATCACTTCGACCTCCTGATGAATTTCCCGGTGACCTCGCCGCAGGAAGAGGCCGCCGAGCG
>DATEMW010000367.1:0-6824 GCA_035275385.1 Candidatus Methylomirabilota bacterium
CGCGAGCATTCGCCGACCGGCGCGACCGGCTCCGCCTTCGAGGCGACGCCGTTCCGCGCGGTGCAGGTGGCCGCGTGGGAGACGCTCACCCGCACGTGAGACGCTCGGCGCGCCCGATCGCGCGCGCCGGCTTCGTGCTGCTGGCCCTCGCGTCGGTCCTGACCACGCCGTGGTCGCCGGCCGCGCAGCCCGACACGCGGATCCCGTGGATCGGCTACCTCGCCAACGAGCCCACCCCGGACTCGGCGCCGGTCCTCCGTGAGATGTTGCGCGAGCGGGGCTGGATCGACGGGGAATCGATCAAGGTCTGGTACCGCTACGTCCAGGGCAAGCCCGACCTCTATCAGCAGCACGCCGACGATCTCGTGCGATTACAAGTCAGGGTGATCGTGGCGGTCGGCGCGCCGGCGATCGAGGCCGCGCGCCGGGCGACGAAGACGGTGCCGATCGTCATGGTCTCGCTCGACGAGCGGGGCGCCGCCGGAGCAAGCCGCGAGCCGGCGGCGGCCGACACGAACCTCACGGGGATCACCACGTTCGCGCCGGAGCTCGGCCCGCGCCGCCTCGAGCTCTTGGGGCAGATCGTGCCGAGACTCACGCGCGCGGCGGTGCTGTTGAGCGCGGGCAACGCGAGCGCCGCCGAGGAGCTCAGCGCGACGAAGTCCGCCGCCGCCGCGCGCGGCGTCGAGCTCACCCCGATCGAGATCGCCGACGAGTCGGACGTTCGCGAGGCGCTCAGCCGCGTGGGCAAGTCGCGACCGCAGGGGCTGCTCGTGCTCGCCGACGCGATCACCCTGGCGCACCGCCAGAGGATCGCGACCTTCACCACGCGGAGCAAGCTGCCGGCGGTGTTCCCGTTCCGCGACTTCGCCGACGCCGGCGGCCTCATCTCCTACGGCGCCAACTGGACCGACATCTTCCGGCAGACCGCCGAGCTCGTCGACCGTTTGCTGAAGGGCGCCCGGCCGGCGGAGCTCGGGATCCGGCGCGCGTCGCGGGTCGAGCTGATCGTGAACCTCCGCGCTGCCCGCACGCTGGCCGTCAAGGTGCCGTCGTCGCTGCTCCAGCGCGCCGATCGCGTCATCGAATGACGCGCACCCTCGCGACGATCGTCTGTGTGGTCTGCGTCTTCGCCGCGTGCGCCAAGGACGGGTGGGTGTACGAGAAGCGCGGAACGACGCCGGCGAAGCTCGACCACGACATGGGGCTCTGCCGCAAGGAAGCGCGCGATCCGCAGACGATCGCGCTGCCCGGCTCGCCGCGGACCGACCGCGAGGTGTTCAATCGCTGCATGGAGCGCAAAGGCTACACGGTCCGGAGCGACAAGCCGAGCTGATGGCGAATCGTCGGACGGGCGCGGGACATCCTATGCATAGGCGCCGTAGCGGCGCTCGCGGAACCGGTACCCATGGTTCCGAGTTTTGCACTCGGAGGTGGGCCGATGCGTGGCCTTCGTCTCGCCCTGATGCTCGCGGCCGTGGTTGCGATCGCCGCCGGAAGTGCGGCAGCGGCGAACTACGCGCAGGAAACCCTCGACCGGTACTTCCGGCTCGAGTACGACGTCGCGCAGAGCTCCACGCGCCCCGTCGTGAGCGGGTACGTGTACAACCTGAACCCGGGCACGCCGGCCGAGCGCATGCGGCTCTCCATCGAGGCGCTCGATGGCTCCGGTAACGTCGTCGCGACCTCGTCCACCTGGGTGCTCGGCAATGTCCCGCCCGGCAATCGCGCGTACTTCAGCGCGCCGGTCGCGCCCGCCGCGTCGTATCGCGTGCAAGTGCAGTCCTTCGACTGGGGCAGCCGCGGCGGCTCCACCAACTGATCTGTTCATAGGCGCGCCTCGGCCGCTCGACCCCGTTCGGGCGCACGACGGTCTCGAAGCAAGCTCGCGAATCCTGGAGGGTCATCGATGATCAAGAGCATCTCGCTGCTCACGCGCAAGGCTGGGATGACCCACGCGCAGTTCGTCAAGCACTGGGTCGAGGTGCACGCGCCGCTGGCCCTCGCGGTGCCCGGGCTTCGGCGCTACGTGCAGTCCCACATCGTCGAGGAGCGCACGCGCCCGGACATCCCCACGACCGACGTCGACGTCGACGGGATCGCCGAGCTCTGGTACGACGACCGGGAGACGATGGCGCGCGCGCATGCGACGCCGGAGGCCAAGGCCCTGTTCGCGGATGGCGCGCTCTTCATCGGCCGCATCAAGGCCTTCACGGTCGAAGAAAAGGTGATCGTCCCGCCGCCATCCGCGTAGCTTCACCCGGGCAGCGTGATCTGCGGTATCGTGAGGGGGCTTCGAACCAGACACGGAGGGACATACGTGATGCGACATATCGTCATCGTGCTGATCACGCTGGCCGTGATCGGATGGAGCGCACCGAGCTGGGCTGCCGACTATTCCTCGACAGCCGCCGAAGTCGGATCCGCCGCCGGAAGCGGACTGGGAACGCTGATCTACGCGCCGCTGAAGGCCACGTTCTGCATCCTCGGTGGGATCGCGAGCGGCTTCACGGCGATCGCCTCGCCTCCGACGGCGGGCAAGGTCGCGATGGCGTCGTGCGGCGGCGCGTGGGTGGTGACGCCGAACGTCGTGCGAGGCCGCGAGCCCGTGAAATTCGTCGGCGACACCACGACGACCCCCAGCCGGACCACCGCCGCCCGCTGAGAGGCGCGCGAGGAGCTCGCGACCACCGCCACGGCCGTGCCGCGCCCGCGCGCGCGAGCCACGCTGGCCGGCTTCGCGGTCGCCATGCTGGCCCTGGCGGCGACCGGCTGCGCCTCTTCGACCAAGGCGACGCGCGGCCCGGCGACGGATTCGTTCGCGCCGGGCACGCGCATCGTCGGACTCGCCTCATGGTACGGCCAGCGCCATCACGGACAGGCCACCGCGTCGGGCGAGCTCTTCGACATGAACAAGCTGACCGCCGCGCACCGCACCATGCCGTTCGGCACGCGCCTGAAGGTCACGAACGTCGAGAACGGCCGGAGCGTCGTGGTCCGCGTGAACGACCGCGGACCGTGGGTGAAGGATCGCGTGATCGACGTGAGCCGCGCGGCCGCCCGCACGCTCGGCATGACCGGCGAGGGCGTGGCGCGCGTGGAAATTGTGGTGCTCGGCGCCGAATGAGCGCGCCGGGCTCGACCGCGGCGGCGGACTAGACCGCGGGCATGCCTCCAAGCACGTCGCGCGTGAGGCCGGGATGCGTGACGCCGGCGCGGCGCAGCTCGCGCGTCCCCTCGATCCAGTCGGCGTCGCGCGGCAGCACGGCGCCACCCGACCGCACGGCGTAGACACTCGGGTCGTCGACGCCCGGCGGCACCTTGCCGCTGTCCCGGAGCGCCTTCGCCGCGTCGATCAGCCGTTTGCGGGTCCTGATGATCATGGCGTCGCTCGATCCCAGCCGCTCGTTCGTGCGGTCGTAGATCGGCCCCATGCTCTCGGTGACCGCCTGATCTTGCAGGAAGATCGCGTCAATGCCGGTGTAGCTGTTCGTCTTCTGCCCGGCGCGGTCGATCTGGTAGTCGTTGGCGGCGTTGGCGACACACCGGAAGCGCCCATACCAATCGGTGGTGTTGGGCAGGGTTCGCGGCGGATTCACGACCTGACGGCCGGCCTTGCGCGTGCCCTGCGGGACGCGCGCCACCGTGATCGCCAAGGTGTGCTCGTCGTCCATCGGCACCCACGCCCGCACGCGGATCTCGAGCCCGAGCACGCCCGTCGGAACCATCGCGTAGAACGGAAACAGGAAGTTGGCGATGCGCCAGTAGTTCGTGTCGGCCTCGGCCGGACGATAGGCGCCGTACATGACGCCGAAGTCCATGTCGCTCACCTCGTAGCGAGGCGCGCGATCGCCGAGCGCGTAGCGCGCCCAGCTGCCGGCCGGCGCTTCCTCCGCGCTCACGTGGCCGAGGTGCAGGAACACCGTGTGGCAGGTATCGATATCGCCCTCGAGCGCCTGCATCCAGTTGCACTCGCGCTGATAGACCTGCACGCTCGCGTCCGGCAGCAAGGTGGGCTCGAGATCGGGCAGCGGCGGCGGCGTCTCGCGCGGCCCGAGATAGGCCCAGATGAGGCCGGCGCGCTCGACGCACGGGTACGCGACCGCGCTCACCTTCTGCTTGAAGCCGCTCTCGGCCGGCTCGTTGGGCATATCGACGCAGCGGCCGCCGACGTCGAATTTCCAGCCGTGGTAGACGCACCGGAGACCTTCGGCTTCGTTGCGACCGTAGAAGAGGCTCGCGCCCCGATGCGGGCAGCTCTCGCGCACCAGCCCGACGGCGCCGGACGACGCGCGAAACGCGATGAGGTTCTCGCCCAGGAGGCGCACGCGTAGCGGGGCGCCGTCACGGTCGGGCAGCTCGCTCGAGACGGCCGCTGGAACCCAGTACTGCCGCATCAGCTCGCCCATCGGCGTGCCGCGCCCGACTCGGCACAGGAGCTCGTTGTCTTCTCCGCTCAGCATGTCGCGTTCCTCTCAGTGGGAAGTCGCCGTCGCGCGCCCGCCGCCGCCGCCGTTCGCGTAGACGTTAGCATATAATCCGCGCAGCCATGGCGCTGCGACGACGGTCAACGGCGGCGCCGGAGGAGACACCAACTATGATGCGTGTGCTCACCGTCGCCCTCGTCGCGGCCCTCGTCCTGGCGTCAGCCAGCTTCGACACGCGCGCGCAGTCCGACGCGCCGATCCGGATCGGCTACGCGATCTCGCGCACGGGACCGTTCGCGCCGGGCGCCCAGGCCACGCAGGAGCCGAGCTACCTCTTGTGGGCCGAGCAGGTCAACGCGGCCGGCGGCCTCAACGTGAAAGGCCAGAAGCGCAAGATCGAGCTGATCAGCTACGACGACCGCAGCGAGGTCGAGACGATCGTGCGCACGTTCGAGAAGCTCATGGTCACCGACAAGGTCGACCTGATCCTGCCGCCGTGGGGCTCGACCGCGAACTTCGCGGTGGCGCCGCTGGCCGACAAGCACGGCTATCCCATCCTGGCGCCGACGGCGCTCTCGATGAAGCTCGTCGAGATGAAGCTTCCCAACTTCTTCTCGATGCTGCCCCAGCCGTACGTGCTGATGGCCGCGGCCGCGGACATGCTGGCGGCCAACGGCGTCAAGACGGTCGCCGTCATCTATATGGACGACGTGTTCGGCCTGGAAAACATCGCGGCCTTCGAGCCGGCCGTGAAGGCCAAGGGCATCGAGATCGTCGAGAAGAAGAGCTATCCGCTCGGCATCAAGGATCTGTCGCCCGTGCTGCGGGCGATCAAGGACAAGCACCCCGACGCGTTCGTCGGCCTCACCTATCCGCCCGACACGATCCTCGCCTCCAAGCAGTCCAAGGAGATCGGCTTCAACCCGAAGGTGTTCTTCACCGCGGTCGGCACCGCGTTTCCGCTCTACAAGCAGGTGATGGGCGCCGACTCCGACGGCGTCAGCGGCATCGGCTCGTGGAGCGTGAAGACGAGCCCCGCCGCGAAGGCATATTTCGACGCGCACGTGGCGCGCTTCCAGAAGGAGCCCGACCGCTGGGCGAGCGCCCACTGCTGGGCCGGACTGCAGATCCTCCAGGCCGCGATCGAGAAGGTTGGCGTCGACCGCAAGGCTATCCGCGAGTACATCGCTTCGAACGAGCACTCGACGATCATCGGGCCCGTTCGGTTCAAGGGGTCGGAGATCCAGTTCCCCGGCACTGTGAGCCAGTGGGTTGGTGGGGACTTCGAGGTCGTGTGGCCTGCGAATCGCGCTACCGCCAAGCTCGTCATTCCCAAACCTTCTTGGAAGTAGTCGCGGGTGGCGACACCGGCCGCGTCATGAGCGATTGCGCTCGAGGCGGGCGGGGCCTGTCGGCGCCACCCGCCCGGACTTCGGCGCGGTCGCTCATGACGCGGCCGGCCTAGCCGTCGCTCTTCTTCGCGTGAGGCTCTGGGTCGAGATCGTGATGTCTGGCCTCATCACGGGCGGCATCTACGCGCTCGTGGCGATGGGGCTGAATCTTCAGTATGGGCTCATGCGGATCTTGAACGTGTCGCATGGTGAGTTCTTGATGCTCGGGGCTTACCTCGTTTACTGGGCGCACCTCGTGACGCATCTGAGTCCGTTTCTGTTTTTGCCGCCGCTGCTCGTCGCGATGTTCTTCGTGGGGCTCGGGATTCATCGCGTGTGTTTTCGGCGGCTGGCGGAGACGACGCCGGAGGTGGAGGCGTTCGAGGCGCGGAGCTTGCTCGTCGGGTTCGGGTTGATGTTCGTGGTGCAGAACGTGGCGCTGCTCGTGTGGGGCGCCGACCTGCGCGGGTATGAGTACCTCTCGCGGACCGTGTCCGTTGCCGGCGTGGGATTCACCGCGAACCGGCTCGTGGCGTTCGCGGGCGCGATCCTGCTCGGGCTCGCGCTCATCATCGTGCTGCGGGCGACACTGCTCGGGCGCGCGGTGCGGGCGATGATGCAGTCGCCGACGGGGGCCTTGCTGGTCGGCATCGACGTGCGGCGGCTGCATCCGGCCGTGTTCGGCGTCGGGCTCGCGCTCGCCGGCGCTGCCGGCGCGCTGCTCTCGATGGTGTTCGAGATCTCGCCGTCGATGGGCGAGCCGTACACGGTCACGGCATTGATCGTCATCGCGCTCGGCGGCTTCGGCAGCGTGACCGGAAGCTTGCTCGGCGGCTTGCTGCTCGGCATCGTCGAGGCGCTCGGGATGCACCTGACGAGCCCGTCGCTCAAGATGGTGCTGTCGTACGGCGTCTTCATGCTGGTGCTGATCACCCGCCCCAACGGGCTCTTCGTCCGCTGATGCCGCGCGGCGCGCTTGCGGCCCTCGCCGGCGCGGCCGTCGTCG
>DATEMW010000368.1:0-5656 GCA_035275385.1 Candidatus Methylomirabilota bacterium
GCCGTGTTCGTCGTCTGCGCCGACACGGAGGCCGAGGCCAAGCGGCTGGCGAAGAGCCGCGAGCTCTTCATCGTGCGCCTCTACACCGGCCGCGCCGGCCGCTATCCGTCGATCGAGGAGGCGGAGAGCTATCCGTACACCGATCGCGAGCTGGCCATCCTGCGCCACGCGCAGCAGCGCACGGTGGCCGGGAGTCCCGAGCAGGTTCGCGAGCGGCTCGAGGCGCTCGCCGCCGGCTACGAGGCCGACGAGCTGATCGTGGTCACGATCACGCACGATCCCAAGGCGCGGCGCCGATCCTACGAGCTCCTGGCGAAAGCATTCGGGCTCGACGAGGCTTCGGCGTGAGAGGTCGCATGACACGCCGCGGTCGCCTCTGGCTCGTGACGTGTGCGCTCGTGAGCGCGGCGCTCGCCGCGCTTTTCCTCGTGGTCGCGGGCTCGGTGACGGCCCAGCGCCCGGGCGACGGGCAGGCGCCGAGGTTCCAGGTCGACCCGTGGTGGCCCAAGCCGCTGCCGAACAACTGGATCGTCGGTCAGGTCTCGGGTGTCGCGGTGGACCGCCACGACCACATCTGGATCGTCCATCGCCCACGCACGCTGACGGAGGACGAGCGCGGCGCGACCTTGAACCCGCCGCGCTCGCTCTGCTGCGTCCCGGCGCCGCCGGTGCTCGAGTTCGACGCCGACGGTGCCTTGCTGCGCTCGTGGGGCGGCCCGGGCGCGGGCTACGACTGGCCGCTCAATGAGCACGGGATTTTCGTCGACCACCAGGACAACGTGTGGATCGCCGGCAACGACGCGAAGGACCATCAGGTGCTCAAGTTCACGCGTGAAGGCAAGCTCCTGCTCCAGATTGGCAAGCACGATCGCACCGGAGGCGACGCGGACACGACCCACCTCGGGCGCCCGGCCAACGTGAACGTCGATCCGGCGACCAACGAGGTGTTCGTGGCCGACGGCTACAAGAACCACCGGGTGATCGTCTTCGACGCGCAGACCGGCGCCTACAAGCGGCACTGGGGCGCCAACGGCCGGCCGCCCGGCGAGGCGGGCGTCAAGCAATTCGGCAACCCGGTCCACTGCGCGCGCCTGGCGAAGGACGGGCTCCTCTACGTGTGCGACCGGATGCACAACCGCATCCAGGTCTTCAAGAAGGACGGCACGTTCGTGAAGGAGTTCGTCGTGGCGCCGGCGACGCGCGGCAGCGGCTCGGTCTGGGATGTCGACGTCTCGCACGACGCGCCCCAGACCTGGCTCTACAACGCCGACGGCGAGAACAACCACATCTGGATGCTGCTGCGCGACAGCGGCCACGTGGTCGGCAAGTTCGGCCGCAACGGCCGCCAGGCGGGCCAGCTCCACTGGGTGCATAATCTGGCGGTAGACGGGAAGGGCAACGTCTACACGGCGGAGGTCGACTCGGGCAAACGGGCCCAGAAGTTCGTCTTCAAGGGCGTCGGTCCGGCAGAGAACTGACGCCCGGCGAGTCGGGCGATGGTCAAGATCGGCTTCTCCCTCCAGGGCCGCGGCGCGCTTGCCGACCGCGACGCGATCACGGCGCTTGCCCAGCGGGCCGACGCGCTCGGCTACGACTCGATCTGGGTCACCGACCGGCTGCTGATCCCCGTCAAGAGCGCCTCGTCCTATCCGTACTCGATCAACGGCGCGTTTCCGCTCGGGCCCGACGAGCCCTGGCTCGAGCCGCTGACCGCGGTCACGTACCTGACGTCCATCACGCGCCGGATTCACGTCGGGGTCAGTGTGCTCGTGATCCCGTACCGCAACCCCGTCGTCACGGCCAAGGCGCTCGCGACCGCCGACTACCTGTCGCAGGGCCGGGTGATCCTGGGCGCGGGCGTGGGATGGTGGCGCGAGGAATTCGACGCGCTCGGCGTCCGCTTCGACGATCGCGCCGCGCGCACGGTCGAGTACCTGCGCCTCATGAAGGAGATCTGGAAGGAGCCGCGCGTGAGCTTCGAGGGGCGGTTCGCGCGCGTGGCGGAGGCGGGCGGCGTGAAGCCGCAGCCGCTGCAGAAGCGCATCCCGATCTGGATCGGCGGCCACACCAAGGCTGCGCTGGCGCGCGTGGTCGACATCGGCGACGGCTGGCATCCGCTCGGCCTGCGACCGCCCGTGAAGCTCTATCCGGCCGAGATGGCCGCGGCCGTGAGACGGCTGCGCGACATGGCGGTCGCGGCGCGCCGCGATCCGGCCACGATCACGATCACGTTCAAGGGGCCGCTGCGCTTCGAGGCCGGCGCGGGGCGCAACCGGACGCCGCTGACCGGCTCACCTGCGCAGATCGTCGAGGACCTGGCGGCCTACGTGGCGGCGGGCGTCGAGCACTTCGTGCTCGATTTCTCGGTCGCCGCGGTGCCCGCGATGCTCGACGTGCTGGAGCGGACGATGACCGAGGTGTGGCCGAAGATCCGCGTCGCTTGACTCGAGGCCTAGAGCGCCGGCGTGTGCGTGAACGGCAGCACGGCGTAGCGCACCTTCTCGACCGCGATCGCGAGCACGACTCGCTGAGCCGGGTTGTCACGGAACGGGAACGGCTTGCGGGTGTATTTGTGCGAGATGCGGTCCATCGTCTTGAAGTCGGCGTCGGGCCGGCGCTCGACGACGCGGCCGCGGATCTGCGCTTCCTTGTAGGGGTTGTCCATCGCGATGATCGAGAGCCCGACCCGCGCGTCGCGCCGCGTGTTCTTCGCCTTCAGCGAGCCCTCGCCGGTGCTGACCAGGATGAGATCGCCGTCGAGGTCGACCCAGACCGGCGCGACCTGCGGCGAGCCGTCGCGCATGAGCGGCGCGAGGTGCGCGAAGTTGGCCCCGCGCACGAGCGCCTTGAGATCGTCGGCTAGTGCCTGCGGCATGTCGGCTCCTATGTTTCGATCGGGGTGTCGGCGCGGCCGCCCCACTCGGTCCAGGAGCCGTCGTACACGGCGACGTCCGGTCGCCCGGCCGCGTAAAGGCCGAGCGCCAGCACGGAGGCGGTGACACCCGATCCGCACGAGGTGACCACGGGCTTGCCGAGGTCGAGCCCGGCGGCTTCGAATTTCGCTCTGAGCTCCTGCGTCGGCAGGAGCGTGCCGTCCTTTTGATAGAGCTCGTCGTACGGAAGATTCATGCTGCCCGGGATGTGGCCCGAGCGCAGTCCGGCGCGCGGCTCCGGCTCGGTGCCGGCGAAGCGGCCGCGCGAGCGCGCGTCGAGCACCTGGGCCTTCCGCGTGCTCACATTGCGGCGCATCGCCGCGAGGTCGCGGACCAGGCTCCGGCGCAGCCGGGCGGTGAACTTGCGCGGCCTGGGCACCGGCGTGCCGGCCTCGACCGGGCGGCCCTCGGCGCGCCACCTCGGCAGCCCGCCGTCGAGCACGGCGACCGCGTCGTGACCGAACGCTCGGAAGGTCCACCAGACGCGCGCCGCGCTGGCGACGCCGCGCGTGTCGTACACGATCACGCGGTCGCGGGCGCCGATGCCGAGGCCGCCGACCGCGCGCGCGAACTCCCGCGCGCTCGGCAGCATGTGCGGCAGCGACGTCGCGTGGTCGGCGATCGCGTCGATGTCGAAGAACACCGCGCCGGGAAGGTGGGAGGCGGCGAACTCGGCGCGCGCGTCGCGCTTGAGCTGAGGCATGTGCCAGGAGCCGTCGACGATCCGCACGTCGCGACGCGTGAGGTGTCGCGCGAGCCACTCCGGCGTGACGAGCGGGGAGGCCTGCGCGGCGCGCGCCCGCGGGCTCACCGGGCAGCCTTTCGCTGGGGCCGGTCGGCGAGCCGCAGGGTCTTGATGTCGTTCATGATGACCTCAGGGTAGAGATAGGCGGTCGTGTAGATCTCGCGCACCGCCGCGCTCTCGTCGAGCAGGAACACCTTCAGCACGTGCGCGAGCGGGCCGGCCGGCCGGCCGTGCGTGTCGAGCTCCACGCGGACGTCCTGACCGAAGCCGTCGAGCAGCGGCACGAGCGTGCGCGGTCCCTCGGTCGTCAAGAACGCCCACTCCACGCCATTCGCGGGGGCGCCGGCCGCGTAGCGGCGCATCACGGCGGCCGTGTCGCGCGCCGGATCGAAGCTCAGCGACACCAGGCGGACGTGCTCGCGCAGGTCCGGATCTTCCGACACGCGGTGTCGCACGGTGTGAAAGACCTGATAGGCGAGGGGGCAGCCGCGCGCGTCGGCGCACGACGTGTAGATGAATCCGAGCAAGGTGATCTTGCCCGCGGTGAAGCGCGACAGCGGCCGGCGCCGGCCGGCGGGGTCGAGCACCGGCCCGTCCGGCGCCCGCATGATCGTCGGCAGCGTGTAGCTGCCGGGCGGCGGCGGCACGAAATCCATCGGGGCCGCGCCCGGTACCCCGTCGTCCGGCTCGTGCGCGTCGACGGCACTGCCCGCGACCGCCACGACGAGCGCGGCCGTCGCGAGCAGGGCGGCGATCGGTCGGATCAGAGGCTCAGCGCAACGTCGCGGTGCGCTCGAGGCCATACGCCGCCTTCATCGCCTTCGAGCCGAGCTTCATGTGGTGCGCCCGGCCGAGCTTCTCCTTGTTGAAGTCGACCTCGAACGTCGGCTTGAGCTCCTTGCCGTCCCAGGAAAAGCCGCGCACGAACTGCTCGTTGTCGGCGCCGCCCTTGTCCCAGTTGGCCAGGAGCGACGACGCGATGTAGACGCGGGTGCCGTCCCAGCTCTGCGAGATCATGTTGACCTGCTTGCCGGTGACCTTCTCGTAGGTCTGCTTGGGCTGCTCGGGGTTCGAGAGATCGAAGTACCGGGTCTTGCCATCCATGAACGTGTTCACCCAGAGCCCGGTGCCCTCCTTGTTGATGGAGATGTCGACCGGCAGCGGGATCTGCGTGGGATCGCCGATGACGGCGACGTCCTTGGCCTGCCACTCGCCGGAGGCGTCGGGCTTGATCAGCCAGAGCTTCGACGTGAGCGCGGAGGCCGTGATCGCCCAGGTGTCGCCGTCCTTCAGCGACCAGCGGATCTCGAGCGGCGCGCCCGGCACGCTCAGCACCTTCTTGGCCTTCATCGCCTTGAGGTCCCAGACCACCATCGTGTTGCCGAACTTCTTCATCGCTTCGGCGTCCTTCACGAGCTCGCCGAGGGGCCGCATGTAGTTCTTCCGCCCGGTGAAGCTCGACGTCAGCATCACGTTCTTCTGCGGGTTGATCGCGACGTCGTAGCCGTAGCCGTCGCCGCCGTCGGTGGTCGGCATCGCATGCGTGCTGACCAGCTCGCCCTTGTTGCTGTAGATCGCCATGCCGGTCACGCCGCCACCGTCCTTGTTCGACAAGCCCTGGACGATCATGCGGCCGGGCATCGCGTAGAACGTGTGCGGACCGACGTAGCCGGTCTTCGCGGGCATGTCCGAGATGGTCCGCACGAGCTTGGGCCGCGACGGGTCGGTGCCGATGTCGAAGATCGTGATGCGGCTACTGTCGAGACCGCCGGCCCAGAGGAAGCGGCGATCGTCGGTGAAGCCCATGTGATGCGCCTCGCCCTGCCCTCGCACCGAGACCTTGTTGATGACCTTGCCGTAGCGGCTCGAGGACGGGTTGACGTCGATCGTGACGAGCTTGTCCGATCCGTCTCCCATGCCCTTGACGCCGAGCGCCCATACGTAGAGGTAGTCTTCCTGCCCCTTGATCAGATTGCCC
>DATEMW010000369.1:0-6393 GCA_035275385.1 Candidatus Methylomirabilota bacterium
CCGTCCCAGTAGCCGTCGACGTTCAGCGCCCCGATCGGCTTACCGTGAATGCCGAGCTGGGCCCACGTCAGCGCCTCGAACGTCTCGTCGAGCGTGCCGAGCCCTCCCGGCAGCACGGCGAAGCCGTCGACCAGCGAGGCCATCATCGCTTTACGCTCGTGCATCGAGCTGACGACCCGGAGCTCGGTGAGGCCGGGATGCGCGAGCTCGCGCGTGGCGAGCGCCTCGGGAATGACGCCGATCACCTCGCCGCCGCGCCGCAGGACGGCGTTGGCGAGCGCTCCCATCATGCCGACGGCGCAGCCGCCGTAGACGAGCCCGATGCCGCGAGCGACCAGCTCGGCGCCGAGCTCGCGGGCCGCGTCCGCGTAGGCGGGGCGCGCCCCCTCGGCGGCGCCGCAGAAGACGCAGATCCGCTTCATAGCGACCCGGCGAACTCAGCCGTGAGCGTCCCCGAGTAGACTTCCTCGACGGGGCCGTCCAGGCGCAGCGACCAATCCGGCCGCACCTCGATCGTGAGCTGACCACCGGGCATGCCGACTTTCACGCGACCGTGCGCGCAGAGCCCGTTTTTCACCGCCGCCGACGCCGCACCGCAGGACGACGAGCCCGACGCGAGCGTGTAGCCCGCGCCGCGCTCCCAGATCAGGATGTCGATCGCGTCGCGCGCGGCAACCCGGGCGAACTGGACGTTGGTTCGGTTCGGAAAGGCCGGGTGGCGCTCGATCAGCGGTCCGAGCCGCCGGCATTCGCCTTCGTCGAGCCGGTCGACGAACGTGATGCAATGCGGGTTGCCGACCGACACCGCGGTCACCGACAAGCTGGTGCCGTCGCTCAGCTGGAGCGGCACACTGACGACCTCGCGATCGGGCCCGTTCATCGGGATCTCCGGCGCTCGGAACGTCACCCGGCCCATCTCGACCGTGACGAACCCCATCCGGCCGCCCTCGACGCGGCACTGGCACTCGACGACGCCGCCCTTGGTGTCGACCGTGAACGTCGTCTTCTTGGTGCGGCCGTGATCCCAGAGATACTTCGCGAAGATCCGGAGCCCGTTGCCCGACTTCTCCGCCTCGCTGCCGTCGGGGTTGAAGATGCGCAAGCCGAAATCGGCCCGCGCCGACGGAACCAACAACAAGATACCGTCCGAGCCCACGCCCCAGTTCCGGTCGCAGATCCGCCCGATCGCCTTCTCGGAGAGCGGCGCCTTGAGGTCCTTTTCCTCCATCACGATGTAGTCGTTGCCGAGCCCGTGGCCCTTCGCGAAGGGGATCATGGCCGCGCCAGCTCCACACGCCGACCCGTGGCCGCCGAGACATACCCCGCGTAGATCACCTCGACCACCTCGCGGGCCAAGAGCCCGCCCGAGAGCGGCTCGCGCCGCTCGCTGATCGCGCCGACGAAATCTTCGAGCTCCTGCGGATAGCCGCGCATCCAGTCCTCTTCCGGGCTCGGGAACTGCCAGCCCGCCGTGGTTTCGACCTTCTCCGTGATGTACTCGTCGCCCCACACCGACGCGTCGGGCGCGTACACGCTCAGCGTGTTATTGGGGTTGATGTTCGCCTGGATCACCGCGTTCGTCAGGTACGCGGTCACGACGTTGCGGACGCCGCCGAGCGTGATGTCGTTCGAGTGGATCGTCGCCATCGTGCCGTCGTCGAAGGTGATCACCGCGACCGACCAGTCCTCGACGTCCTCGGCAAGGGTCGACATGTGGCGCTTGAGACCCGCCACCACCGGAAGCCGCGAGAGGCTCGCCACCTCGGCGAAGACCGCGCGCGAGCGGATCGGACGGCCCGTACGCCGGATGCCCTCCCAGTGCTTGAGCTGCAGCACGGCGCCGATCGGGTGCGAGCCCATCCGCAAGAGCGAGCCGCCGCCCGCGCTCCGCCATCGGCGCGCGTAGGCCGCGTGAGAGCCGGAGTGACTCTCCTCCGCCCGGAGCTCGAGGATCGCGCCTCCGCTCGCCTCGAGCAGCCGGCGAAGCTTGGCGACTGGCGGCGCGTAGACGAAGTCCTCCGCATAGCAGAGGATGACGCCGGCGCGCGCGACCGCCTCGAGCACGGCGTCGGCATTCGCGAGCGCGGTCGCAAGCATCTTCTCGCGAGGCTCGGTCGCCTCGCAGAAGGCGCCGGTCAGCGGCTTCTCGACGATGACGTGCTTGCCGGCGCGCGCGGCGGCGATCGCGATCTCGTGGTGGCTGTCGGTCGTCGCGCAGATGTCGACCACGTCGACGTCGGGCGACTCGACCAGGGCCCGGTAGTCGGTGAAGACCCGCGGGATCGCGTGGCGTCCGGCGAAGGCTTCCACCTCTCCGCGCGTCCGCGAGCACACCGCGGCGAGCTCGGCCCGCGTGCCCAGGAGCGGCCGGTAGTTCGCCGCGTGCAGCTCGGCCGCGAAGCGGGCGCCGACGATGCCGATCCGGAGCGCGCTCACGCCGGCCGCGCCTTGAACCAGTCGCGCACGCGCTCGGCCGGGCTCCGCACGTCGCACGGAAGACGGTGGCGATACTTGTCGGCGAAGCGCGAGAGCGCGGAGTCGCGCTTCTCGAGATCGGCGCGCTCCAGGCCCGGATCGTCGTCGAATCCCCGAGTGCGCGTCTTGCCGCCGTGATGGCGGAACGGGGCGTTGACGATCAGGCACCTTCGGCCGCGGTCGACGACGGCCAGCGACAGGTCGCGGTCGATGCCGTGATAGAAGCCGTAGCCCTCGTCGAGCCCGCCGATCGCGTCGAGCAAGCTCCGCGAGATGCAGAGACACACCGCGTCCACGAAGGCCACTTCCTCCCACGGCGCCTTGACGGTCGGGTGCGGGAGCAGGCTGTGGACGACCGTACGTCCCACGAGCCGACCGCTGGCCCTGAGCCGCTTGGCGCCGTAGAGCCCGGCCAGGCCCGCGCCGGGCTCGGCGAGCGCGGCGAGCAGGCGCGAGAGCCACGCCGGCTCGACCATCTCGGTGTCGTTGTGCAAGAGACACACGAACTCCGTGTCGGTCAGCCGCCACGCTCGATTGAGCGCCGCGATCACGTTACCGTTCGTCTCGCTGCGCGCGATCGTGAGCGGATACGGATACGGAAAGCGGTCGAGGAACTCGGGGGTGCCGTCGCTCGACGCGTTGTCGGCGACGACCAGCCGGAAGGGCTCGGTCGTCGTTCTCAAACTGTCGAGACAGGCCTGCGTGTGCGCGAGCCCGTTGTAGACGGCCATCACGAGGCTGACGCGCGGGACTGCGCGCACAGCCTCGCTAGCGCTTGTCGATCGGGACGTACGTCGCGTGCGTCGGGCCGGTGTACTCGGCGCGCGGCCGGATCAGCCGGTTGTTCGCGTGCTGCTCCATCACGTGGGCCGCCCACCCGACCACACGGCTCATCGCGAAGATCGGCGTGAACTGGTCGGTCGCGATCCCCATCGACGAGTACGCGGCGCCGGAAAAGAGGTCGACGTTCGGGAAGATCTTCTTCTGCTCGCCGACGACGCGCACTACCGTATCGAGGATCTGGACCGCGCTCGTATCACCCGCCTGCTTGCCGAGCTCCTGCGCGAGCCGGTGTAGATGCTTGGCGCGCGGGTCCTCGACGCGATAGACGCGATGGCCGAAGCCCATGATGCGGCCGTGATCGGCCAGGATCTTGCGAATCGCCGCCTCAGCGTTCGCCGGCGTCTTGATCTTCTGGACCATCAGCATGACCTGCTCGTTGGCGCCGCCGTGCAGCGGCCCCTTGAGCGCGCCGATCGCCGAGACGATCGCGGAGTGCAGGTCGGACATGGTCGCGGCGGTCACGCGGGCCGCGAAGGTCGAGGCGTTGAACTCGTGGTCGGCGTGCAGGATCAGGGCGACGTCGAACGTCTTCTCGGCGAGCGGGCTCGCCCGCTTGCCCGTGAGCATGTACAGGAAGTTCGACGCGAGGTTGAGCTTCGGGTTCGGCGCGACCGGCGCCTTGCCTTTGCGGATCCGGTCCCACGCGGCCACCAGGGTCGGCATCTGCGCGGTCAGCCTGAGGGCCTTGCGCGCCGTCGCGTCCTTGGAGTTGTCGGCGGCGTCCGGGTCGTACGCCGACAGCGCCGAGATGCCCGTTCTCAGCACCTCCATCGGCGTGGTCTTCTTCGGCAGGGCCTTCAGGAGCGAGACGATGCCCGCCGGGAGCTTCCGGTTCGCCGTGGCGTTGAGCGCCTTCGTGTGCGCGATGAGCTCCTTCTTGCTCGGCAGCCCGCCATGCCAGAGAAGGAAGATCACTTCCTCGAAGGACGAGTGCTCGACGAGGTCGTTGACGTCGTAGCCGCGATAGACGAGACGGCCCTCACGTCCGTCGATGAAACAGATGTCCGACGTCGAAACGACGATGTCTTCGAGACCGCCTCGGCCCCCGGTACCCATGGTCTTCCCTCGCCGTAAGGTGTGATGAAACCGCGTTTGCTTTTACCATACCCCCGGCGATGCTTCAAGGCGACCCCGGGCGCGTGCAGGGCTACTACGACGAGCATCCGATCAGCGAGGCCGGCGTGCTCGCGGCCCTGGCCGACCGCGGTCTCACCGGCTCGCTCACCGCCGAGAGCCTGTTCGAATTCGACCAGGACCACTACGGCGGGCTCGCGGCGGTCGACGCGTTGGCCCACCGCGCCGGCGTCAGCCGCACGAGCCGGGTGCTCGACCTGTGCGCGGGCCTCGGCGGGCCGGCGCGATTCGTGGCGAGCCGGCGCGGCTCGGCCGTCGTGGCCCTCGAGCTTCACCCTGCCCGGGCGGCCGGCGCAGCCCGTCTGAACCGTCTCGTGAAGCAAACGCGCGTCACCGTCGTTCGCGCGGATGCGGTGAAGCTTCCCTTCGCCGATGCCGCGTTCGATGCCTGCCTGAGCCAAGAGGCACTCCTGCACATCGCCGACAAGCCGGGCGTGCTCCGCGAATGCCACCGCATCCTCGTCCCCGGCGGCCGCCTGGCCTTCAGCGACTGGATCGCGTTTCCGAGCCTCGCCGATCGGGAGCGGGCAAGGCTCTGGGAGTGGATGGCGGCCACGACGCTTCAAACGCTCGACAGCTATCGAACCCTGCTCGGGCGCGCGGGATTCTCGGGGATCGAGGCGGAGGACCTGTCGGGCGAATGGCGGATGATCGTGCGAAAGCGGCTCGAGCTTCACCGAGCACTGCGCCGGGAGCGAGAGGCTCGGTTCGGGCGGCAGCATTACATCGACTACGACGAGCTCCACACGTATTTCGTGGGGCTGATCGAGGCCGGAAAGCTCGGCGGCGGCCGCTTCAGCGCGGCGCGCTGAAGTCGAGCGAGCCCGGGTATTTCTTCGGCCTCAGCGCCGGAAGCGCTTCAGCAGATCTTGTACCCCGCTTTCGACCTTTTCACGGTCGACCTGCCCGGCGAGCGACGCAGGATCGATGCGGACCGACGGCGACGAGGCATTCCCGGTGACCTTCGCTTTCACCACGCCACGCCCGTGGTCGACGCGCATGTCGAGGTTCATCTTTCCGGTCGCCAGACCGTAGTCGCCGGCCACACTCACCTTCAGCACCTTGGTCGTGTAGAGGAGGTCTTTCGTGTTGAGCACGCCGTTCGTGATCTGGTAGTTGCCCGTGATCGACTCGAAATCGACCGGTGACGACGTGAGCGAGCTCGGCACGTCGGCGGCGAGCACCGAGGTCGCCACCCCGGCCACCCGCGTGACGACCGCGACCAGCGCGAGCGCCTGCGGGCCGACCACCTTGCCAGGCCCGATCTTGAGATGGCCCGAGCCGTTGAGGGTGTTCAGGAGGTCGGCCGTATTCGTCGACAGCGCACCGCCCGTGAGGTCGAGGGGACCGGTGACCGCGTAGCCCTCGCACAGAAAGTCCACCAGGACTTTCTCGACCGGAACCGACTTGATCGTCAGGTCGCTCAGCTGCAGGCGCGTCCCGTGCTCGAGCGTCGCCGTCAGATTCGTGTTGATCGTCCCCGAGGCGAGCGACGTCGTGACCGGCCGGCTTTGCAAACGCGTGCCCTCGTACGAGACGCCGGCCAGCTTCAAGAGGCCGAGCGACAGCGTCCGCTGCTTGGGCTCCGGGCAGGCCTGGGTGGTCTGCGTCACCCTCATACTGGCGAGCTCGACGGTCCCGGAGACTCGGGGCGCGCCGAGGGTACCGCCGAGCGAAAAGTCACCCTTGATCGGACCGGCGATCGTCGGCGTCGGGCCGGCCGCGGCCGCGACGAGCTTCTCGATGTCCTTGCCTTCGATCCCCACCTTGGCGCGCACGGCGGCGTCGGTGAACGTCTTGGCGCCGTTGAGTGCGACGACTCCGTCCGCCAGCTTCACCGCGAGATTCCCGGGCCTGACGACGAGCGCGCCCTTGAAGCCGAGCTGCGTGCCCTGTCCCGTCACCGTGACGTCGAGGTCCTCGACTTGGTAGGGCGTCTGC
>DATEMW010000370.1:0-8415 GCA_035275385.1 Candidatus Methylomirabilota bacterium
TGGTAGATCGGCACGATCGGCCGGTGCACGATCGAGATCCAGTCGGCGATCTCCTTGACGTTGGCGACCGTGGCCGAGAGCCCGACCAGCACGACGTCGGACGGCGCCGCGACGATGATCTCTTCCCACACGGTGCCGCGGCCTTCGTCGCCCATGTAGTGACACTCGTCGAGGACGATGTAGGCGAGGCCGTCGAGGCCGCTGCCGTAGAGTGCATTGCGGAGGATCTCGGTCGTCATCACGAGGATCGACGCGTGGGCGTTCACCTTGACGTCGCCGGTGAGGATGCCGACTTTATCCGCGCCGAACTCGCGGGTGAAGTCGGCGAACTTCTGGTTCGAGAGCGCCTTGAGCGGAGTCGTGTACGCTAGGCGGCGGCCGGCCGCCAGGGCCGCGTGGATCGCGAACTCGGCGACGAGGGTCTTGCCGGCGCCGGTGGGCGCCGAGACGATCACCGACTGGCCGGCTTCGATGGCGCGGATGGCTTCGACTTGAAAATCGTCGAGCGGGAAGGAATAGCGCGAGCGGAAACGCTCGAGAAGCTCCATCTCGTGACACAGTAACACGGGGCGTCAGGACCACCCCAGGAGGGCACCTGTTGTGATCGTCTATCACATCGCCATCACGGCCGCCGACGACTACCTCACCCGCCGCGAGGCGCACCGCCGCGACCACATCGGGCGCCTGCAGGGGCTGCGCACCAACGGCATCCTGATCGGCGGTGGGCCGTCGGCGGACCTCAAGACCGCCGACCTGTTCTATCGCCTCCAGCAGCCCGGCCAGATCAAGTTCGCGATCGAGGAAGACCCGTACTGGACGGGCGGCATGTGGACCCGCTACGAGCCCCGGAGCTTCGCCCAGTTCGTCGAGCCATGGGAGATGGTGCCGGTCGTCCTCGACGGCACCCGCCGGGCCACGATCATCGAGGGTCCGACCGCCCAGCACGACATGGCCCAGTTCGCGCTGATCGAGATGCGCGGCGCCGGCCGGCTCGCCTTCGGCGGCTTCTTCGAGGACGGCAACACGCTGGCGGTCGTGAACACGGCCGACGGCGACGAGGCGATTCGCTGGTTCGCCGAGACGGGCTTCTGGAAGCCGGACGCGCTGACGGCGCGCCCCTGGCTGCACGTGCTGTGAGCCACGCGGTCGTCGGGCTCGTCACGATCGGCCAGTCGCCGCGGGTCGACGTGGTACCCGATATGGCCGCAATCCTCGGGCTCGGCGTCACCGTTCGCGAGCGGGGCGCACTGGACGGCCTGACCCGCGGGGAGATCGCCGCGCTGGCTCCCGGGCCCGGCGACGGAATCCTCGTGACGCGCCTGGCCGACGGCAGTCATGTCTTCGTCGCCAAGCGCCACGTCGTCAACCGCGTTCAGGCCGCGATCGGCGACCTCGAGCGCGCGGGCGTGACGATGACGGCACTTCTCTGCACCGGCCCCTTCCCCGAGCTCGCGGCCTCCCGCCTGCTCGTGCTGCCGCACCAGGTGCTGCTCGGCGTGCTGCGCGCGCTCCGCTGGCCCGGACGGCTCGGTATCGTCACGCCGTCGGTCGAGCACGTGCCGCAGACCGAGGCGCGCTGGCGCGCCGACGGGTTCGATCCGATCGTGGTACCGCTCTCGCCCTACGAAGAGGAGAGCCGCGAGAAGCTCGAGATGACGGCTCACGCGCTCCGCTCGGCCGGAGCCGGGCTCGTCGCGCTCGACTGCATGGGATTCAGGCGCGAGACGCGAAACGAGCTGCAGCGGCTCATCGGTGCGCCGGTGCTCCTGGCCAATCTGCTGGTCGCGCGCGTGGTCGCGGAGGCCTGCGGAGTCTAGCCCGAGGCGCCCCCGCGGTTCTGGGGATCCAGCACGTCGCGCAGGCCGTCGCCCAGCAGGTTGAAGCCGAGCACCGTGAGGTAGATGAACAGGCCCGGAAACACCGAATACCACCACCACGTCGGCAGGTAGTTCCGCCCGTGGCTGATCATCGCGCCCCACTCGGGATACGGCGGCTGAGCGCCGAGCCCGATGAAGCCGAGCCCGGCGGCCGCGAGGATCGCCGAGCCCATGTCCATGCTTGCCTTCACGGTGATCGGCGACACGCAGTTCGGCAGGATGTGGACGAACACGATGCGAAGCCGCCCCGTGCCCACGGCGCGCGCCGCCTCGACGAACACCTGCCCCTTGAGCGCCAGAGTCTTGCTCTGGACGAGCCGGACGTAGCCCGGCCACCACACCAGGCCGAGCGCAATGATCGCGTTGACGATGCCCGGGCCGAGCGCTCCCACGATCGCCAGCGCCAGCACGAGCGCCGGGACCGACAGGAACACGTCCGTGATCCGCATGATCGTCTCGCCCACGGCGCCGCCGACGTAGCCGGCCACGATCCCGAGCGGCACGCCGATCGCGGCGCCGAGCAAGGTGATGATCAGGCCGATCTGCAGAGACACGCGCGCGCCCAGAACGACACGCGTGTAGATGTCGGTCCCGACCTCGTCGGTGCCGAACCAATGGCTTGTACTCGGCGGCTGGAGCTTCTGGTCCAGGTGCACCGCGCCGCGAGCGTCCTCGGGGTACGGCACGATCAGCGGCCCGAGCGCGGCGATCAGCAGGAACGCCAGCACGATGCCGAGGCCGAGCAGCGAGGCCGCGCTGCGCGCGAACACGCGCGCGTAGAGGCGAAGCTCGCGCGCCGCGGCCCCCCGCTCCGCGAGCCAGGCGCCGGCCGAGCCCGAAGCGACCGCGCGGTCCATCACGCCGATCCCGCCGGGCGCACCCGCGGATCGAGCCAGCCGTAAGCGAGATCCACGAGAAAGTTGGCGAGCATGAAGTTCAGCCCGATCAGGAGCGTGACGCCCATGATCGGCTGGAAGTCGGACGACACCGCCGAGGCGACCGCGTAGAGCCCGATCCCCGGCCAGTCGAACACGGTCTCGACCAGCACGGTGCCGCCGAGCATCCAGCCGTAGCGCAGCCCGATCATCGCGAGCGTCGGGATCATCGCGTTCTTCAGCGCGTAGAGGGCCACGATGCGGAGCTCCGACACGCCCTGCGCCCGGGCATTGACGATGTAGTCCTGCTTCAGGACCTCGAGCATCTCGGCGCGGTTCACGCGCACGATCGCCGCCAGCGCCGGCAGGCACAGGGTCACGGTCGGGAGGACCGCGTGGGCCAGCGCGTCGCCGAGCACGCGCCACTGGCCGGCCAGCAGCGCGTCGACGTAGAGGAGACGCGTGATCGGCGGCGGCGGCGCGGTCATCAGGCCCAGCCGGCCGCCGAGCGGCACCAGTCCGAGCTCGAGGGCCAGGAGCAGCTGCAGCATGAGCCCGAGCCAGAAGGCTGGGATCGCGATCCCGGAGACCGAGACCACGCGCGTCAGCTGATCCACCCATCGATCGCGATAGACGGCCGAGAGGATGCCCATCGGCACGCCGAGCCCGATCGCCAGAAGCATCGCGCCCGTCACCAGCTCGAAGGTGTTGGGGAAGTAGCGCGCGAGATCGGATGCGACGCTCTCGCGCGTCCTCAACGAGCGTCCGAGGTCACCGCTGACAACACCGCGCAGGTAATGGCCGAACTGGATCGGCAGCGAGCGATCGAGGCCGTACTCGACGCGGATGGTCTCGACCATCGACGCCGAGGCGTCCGGGCCGGCGGCCAGACGCGCCGGGTCGCCCGGCGCGACGTGGGAGATCGTGAACGTGATGCAAGTGAGGCCGAACAGCATCAGGCCCAGCAGAACCAGCCGCCGGGCGATGTAGCCGAGCAACCTACTTGGCGACGATCGCGAGCGTGTAGAGATCGACCTCGCCGGTGAGGCGCACCGGGCTGAAGACGAAGCCCTTCACGTGGTCGCGCATCCCCCAGCGGCGGTTGGCCAGCATGCCGAAGATCTCCGGGGCATCGGCGGCGATCCGCCGCTGGATGTCGGCGTAGATCGGCGCCCGCTCCTCCCACCGCGCGATCGTCCGGGCCTTGTCGATCAGCCCCCAGACGCCGTCGTTCGCGTAGAACGAGGAGCCGTAGTACTTGCCCCACGAGCTCTTGTGGTACTGGTACGCGACCGCGTCGGGGTCGGTCGAGACCGGCGTGGTGAACACGGCCATCATCTCGGGCGAGGTCTCGACCTTGGCGCCGCGCGCGACCATGTTGGGCCAGATCAGCGGGACCATCTTCACGGTGATGTTGAGCTTCTGGAGGTTGTCGATGAGGACGAGCCCCATCTTGCGCTCCTCCTCGAGCCCCTGGACGTAGACGTACTCGAGCTCGATGCCGCCGTTCGGGTGCGCGGACTTGGCCAGGAACTCCTTTGCCTTGGCGAGATCCTGGCGATAGATCCCGGGCACCGCCGTGTAGCCGCGCGTGGCGTTCGGGAACGGGCTCGTCTGGAGCACGGCGTTGCCGTTGTAGATCTTGACCAGCGACTCGTAGTCGAACGCGTAGCAGATGGCCTTGCGGAGGTTCGCGTCCTTGGTGGCGCCGTTCTGCGTGTTCATCTTGATCCCGAAGGTCGTCATCCCCGGGAAGTTGGGCACGGCGATGCCCGGCATCTTCGCGACCTGGTCGAAGTCCTCGGGCGAGAGCCCCTCGGCGATGTCGGCCTCGCCCCGGATCAGCGCGGCGCGCTGGGCCGCCGACTCGCGCACGATCTTGTAGAGGACGCCGCCGATGTGGTCCTTCGACGGCCAGCCCTTCCAGTAGCCGTCGACGGCCTCGAGCTCGTAGAGCACGCCCTGCTCCCACCGCTTGATCTTGAACGGCCCGCTGCCGGCCGCGTTGGTCGTGAGCCACTTCTGGCCCATGTCACCCGCCTGCTCGTTGGCCATCACTTGCCTGGGATTCATGACGTACCACCACGGCAGGAACGACACGAACGGCGCGTAGGACTGCGTCAGGTTGAACTGGATCGTCGACTCGTTGACGACCTTGATGCCGTCTTCCTTCAGAAAGTCGGACAGCATCCACGCCGGCCCCTGATTGAGCTTGAGCGTACGGACGAACGAGAAGCGCACGGCCTCGGCCGTCACCGGGTCGCCGTTGTGGAACTTCGCGTTCTTCGCGAGGTGGAACGTCCACACCCTGGCGTCCGGCGAGCTCTCCCACTTCTCGGCGAGCCACGGCACGATCTCGGGCGGGTTGCCGACGTACTTCACGAGCGCGTCGTAGAGCGACTGCTGCGCCATGCGGATCGACCAGTCGTACTTGATGCTCGGGTCGATCGTCGGCACTTCCTGGCGTCCGGCGAACACGAGGATCTTGCGATCGCCGACCCGCTCGAAGGCCGTTGCCGGCGAAGTCGCGACCAGCACCGCGAGGATCGCTGTCACGAGCACGCGCATGCCCAATCTCCTGTGTGATCGCGACGGTTTTGCATCGCGATGGCGGGAGGATAACATACGGCTCGCGATGGCCCTTCGACCCGTGTCCGCGGCCGAGATCGAATCCCTGGCGATCGGCGCCTGGATCCTCGGCACCGGCGGCGGCGGGAGCCCCTACCTGGCGCTGCTCAACATGCGCAAGCTCTATCGCGAGGGCGCGCGCGTGTCCCTGCTCGACCCGATGGATCTGGCCGACGACGCCCGCGTTGCGGTGGTGTCGAACATGGGCGCTCCGCTGGTCGGCCAGGAGCGGCTCACCGATCCTCACACGATCGCGCGCGCCGTCCAGATGATGGAGGAATACCGCGGCGTCCGCTTCGACGCGGTCATGTCGCTCGAGATCGGCGGCGGCAACTCCCTTCAGCCGTTCATGGCCGCCGCGGTGCTCGGTCTGCCCGTGGTCGACGCCGACTGCATGGGCCGCGCCTTTCCCGAGGCGCAGATGACCAGCTTCGCGATCCACGATTTGACGATGTACCCGCTCACGATGGCCGATGTCCGTGACAACGCGGTGATCGTCGCGCGCGCCGCCTCGTGGAAGTGGATGGAGCGGCTCTCGCGCAAGGCGTGCGTCGAGGTCGGCTCGATCGCGTCGACGTGCAAGGCGCCGCGCACCGGCAAGGACGTGAAGGAGTGCGGCATCCTCTACTCGACCACCAAGGCGATCGGGATCGGCGAGACCGTGCAGTCGGCGCGGCGCCGCCACCGCGATCCCGTCCAGGCGGTGATCGACGCCGAGCGCGGCCGGCTCGTGTTCCGCGGGAAGATCCGCGACGTCGCCCGGCGCACGACCGAAGGCTTCCTGCGCGGCACCGCCAAGCTCGACGGCCTCGACGAATTCCGCGGCTCGGCCTTCGAGCTCGCCTTCCAGAACGAGTTCGCGGTTGGCTGGCTCGACGGCGAGCCTCGCGTGATGACGCCCGACCTGATCTGCGTACTCGATACGGTCTCCGGCGACGCGATCGGCACGGAGACCCTGCGCTACGGCCAGCGCGTGAGCGTGATCGCGCTGCCCGCGCCACCGGTGCTGCTGACGCCCAAGGGCCTCGAGCACGTCGGCCCGCGCGCGTTCGGCTACGACCTCGAGTTCAGGAGCCTCTTCGCGTGAAGCGCCGCATCGGGATCGACGTCGGCGGCACGAACACCGACGCGGTGCTGCTCGAGGACGCGCGGGTGGTCCACGCGGTCAAGACGCCGACGACCGCCGACGTCACCTCAGGGGTGACGGACGCGCTGCGCCGGTTGCTCGAAGCTACGGCGAAACCCGGCCCCGCGTCGGGCTCCGCGCCGACGGCAACGGGTGCGATCGATGCCGTGATGATCGGTACCACGCACTTCACGAACGCCGTCGTCCAGCGGCGGGACCTCACGCGGGTCGGCGCGATCAGGATCGGGCTCCCCTCGGGCGCGTCGCTCGAGCCATTCATCGACTGGCCGGAAGATCTCGCGGAGCTCGTGCGGGGCGAGGTCGTGATGCTAGAGGGCGGCCACGAGTTCGACGGGCGGCCGCTCGTGCCATTCGACTCGGCCGGCATGCGCGCCGCGGCCCGCCGGATTCGCGCCGCCGGGCTCACGTCGGTGGGTATCGCCTCGGTGTTCTCGCCGCTCAACTCCGCCTGCGAAACGGAAGCGGCCGCGATCCTCCGCGAGGAGTGCCCGGACGTCGCGGTGACGCTGTCACACCAGCTCGGGCGCATCGGTCTGCTCGAGCGCGAGAACGCCACCCTGCTCAACGCCGCGCTCATCGGCCTGGCGCGGAAGACCACGCGCGCCTTCACGGACGCGCTTGCCGCGAGCGGGATCACGGCACCTCTCTATCTCACGCAGAACGACGGCACCGTGATGCTGGCGTCGGTCGCCGAAGCGTTTCCGGTCTACGGCTTCGCGTCTGGGCCGACCAACAGCATGCGCGGCGCGGCGTTCCTGTCCAAGCTCACCGACGCGCTCGTCATCGACGTGGGCGGCACGACGACCGACATCGGAAGCCTGCGCCACGGCTTCCCGCGTGAGGCCAATAACGTCGTCGAGATCGGCGGGGTGCGCACGCTGTTCCGCATGCCGGATCTGCTCTCGATCGGCCTCGGCGGCGGCTCGCTCGTCGCACGCGATCCCCTCACCGTCGGTCCTCGCAGCGTCGGCTATCGGCTGGTCGAGCAGGGGCTGGTCTTCGGCGGACGCGAGCTCACCGCCACGGACATCGCCGCCGCGGCCGGGCTCATCGATCTCGGCGACCGTCGAAGAGTCGCGTCGCTCCCGGCCGAGCTCGTGCGCGCCGCGATCGCGCGCATGCACGCGATGATCGAGGAGGCGGTCGACCGCATGAAGACGGACGCGGGCGACGAGCCGCTGATCGCGGTGGGCGGCGGATGCTTCCTGGTCCCCGAGCGGATCGCCGGCATCTCCGAGGTGGTGCACGTCGAGCACCAGGCGGTCGCGAACGCCGTCGGCGCCGCGATCGCTCAGGTCAGCGGCGAGGTCGACCGGATCTTCCAGGACCTCTCCCGCGACGAGGCGATCGCCCGCGCCCGGCAGCTTGCCGAAGCTCAGGCCACGAGCGCGGGCGCGGATTCGCGCACCTTGAGCACGGTCGAGGTCGAGGATCTACCGCTGGCCTACCTGCCCGGGAACTCGCTGCGCGTGCGGGTACGCGTGGTGGGAGAGATTCGCTAGCGAAGTCTGCTCTTCTCGCGCCGGGGATCCACGGCGTCGGGAAGGCACCTGATCAATCTCGACTGGCCTCGCCCAATGAGCAGAACCGATCCGCGCGCTGCCGCTTGCTCCATCGCCTCAGCCGCACGCTCGGCTGTTTCGTTGCCCACGGCGCTGTCTTTGAATTTCTCCAGGGACGGACTCACGGCCTCCTGCAGCGCCGCGATGCAATCCTGTCGCGTCGCGAACGGCTGGATCAGATCCCAATCTCCTTCCAGCGCGGCATCGTAGTCCGTCTTCATCCACAGCACCCACCGGCCGTCGGCGTGTACCGGCGTGGTCGCCGTGAGAACCGAGATGGCGGCGAGGAGCACAGCTGGTCGCCGGAAGCGGATCATCGCATCGCC
>DATEMW010000371.1:0-5292 GCA_035275385.1 Candidatus Methylomirabilota bacterium
TCGGCGGCCTCTCGCTCGGCGCCGGGATCGCGACCCGATTCGCGCTCCGGTTCCCGGCACGGGTCCGCTCGCTGGTGATCACGAACTCGTCCTCGGCCGCCGGGCTCCCGCTCTCGGTCGAGAACCTCATCATGCGCGCGCGGTCGATCGAGATCACCCTGACCAAGGGCATGGATGCGATGGCCGAGTACGCGATGGCGGCCAACCCGAACGTGTCCGAACGGCTCGCCCTCGAGCCCTCCGCCCGCGAGGAGTTCTACGCGGAGTACCGGGCGCTCTCGCCCATCGGCTACGCGAACTCCCTCCGGGCCCTGCTTGCGATGGATCACATCACCGACCAACTCAGGCACCTCAGAATGCCGGTGCTGCTCATCGGCGGCGACCGCGACCCCTCCCTCGCGCCGATGAAGGTGATGCACCGAAAGGTTCGTGGCTCGAAGCTGGTGGTGCTCTCACCGGCGAGCCACTTCGGCAACCGCGATCAGCCCGAGGCCTGGAATCGGACGGTGCTCGACTTCCTGGCCCGCTGCGATCGACGGGCCAGGGGGTAGGTCGACGATGGATCGTCCACGCGTGCTGGTCGTCGACGACGACGCCGACGTCGGCGAGTTCCTGCGCGACGCGCTGAGCTCGTTCAGCTACGACGTCACCCGGGTGGCGAGCGGCCGGGAAGCGGTCGATCTGATCAGCCACCAGATCTTCGACGCGGCGCTGGTCGACATCTGGATGCCCGAGATGGACGGACTTCAAGTGCTCGACGAGATGAAGCGGCACGACCCGGCGCTCGAGGTCGTGATGATGACCGGCAACCCGATGGTCGAGACCGCGGTGCAGGCGTTGAAGTCGGGCGCCTACGATTACCTGATCAAGCCGCTCAACCTCGACGAGCTCCAGCACCTGATGCAGCAGGTGCTCGAAAAGCGGTTCCTGAGCCGCGAGGTGCACTCGCTGCGCAACCGGCTCGCCGAGCATCTGGCGGTCAAGGACCTGGTCGGCAACTCACCGGGCATGACGCGGGTCCGGGAGATCATCGCCAAGGTCGCCGACTCGGACTCCCCGGTGCTGATCGAGGGCGAGAGCGGGACGGGCAAGGAGCTGGTCGCCGCCGCGATCCATCGGCAGTCCGGCCGGGCCAAGGGCCCCTTCGTCCCGGTCAACTGCAGCGCCATCCCCGCCGATCTGATGGAGTCGGAGTTCTTCGGCCACGTGCGGGGCGCGTTTTCCGGCGCGGTCGCCGACGCGCTCGGCCTGTTCAGATCGGCCCACGGCGGCACCCTCTTCCTCGACGAGATCGCCGAGCTCTCGCCCGCGCTCCAGGCCAAGCTCCTGCGGGTCCTGCAGGAGAAGGAGATCCGGCCGGTGGGCTCGACCAAGACCCACACGGTCAGCGTGAGAATGATCGCGGCGACCAACAAGAATCTCGAGGCCGTCGTCCAGAACGGGGGCTTCCGGCAGGACCTGTTCTATCGGCTCAACGTCGTCAGGATCGTGGTGCCCCCGCTCCGGGAGCGCAAGAGCGATATCCCGGCGCTCCTCACCTACTTCCTGCGCCGCTTCAACGAGCGCTTCCGTCGCGACGTCAAGGGCATCGCCCCGGACGCGATGGCCGCGCTGACCGCCTACGACTTTCCCGGCAACGTTCGCGAACTTGAGAATCTGCTGGAGCGCGCGTTCGCGCTCGGCGCCCGCGACGAGATCGAGCGCACGAATTTGCCGGATATGACGACCAAGCCTGATGCTCCGCCGGCGGAGGTCGACGACGTACTGCCGACGCTCGATCAAGCCGAGCGCGATCTGATCGCTCGCGCGCTCGATCGTTTTCGCAACGACAAGGAGCAAGCGGCTCGCGCGCTCGGCCTCACCGTGCGCACGCTGTACCGTCGCATCAAGAAGTTCGGTCTGATCTAGAGCCGCCACCGTCCACCAGGGACCGTCAATTCTGTCAAGGCGCGGCGGACTGCCCGTAGCGCCGCTCGTGCAACTTCTCGATTTCACAGTCACAGCACCCTCTGGCACTGAACCTGCTCTCTACGTGAAGCATGAATTTCCGGGAGTCCGCCGGCCAACACTGGATTCTGGTCGCGGACGGAGACGAGGCCGCGGCGCGGCTCGTGGCCGGTTTCTTACTCCAGGCGCGGCTTCGCGCGTATCCGACCTCGCGCGGGCTCGATGCCGTGCGCCTCCTCGGGCGCTTTCGCCTGGGCCTCGCGGTGATCGACGTGGACCTGCTCGACATGAGCGGGTTCGATCTCGTCCGAAAGCTCCGCGTGACCGAGCCCGTGCTGCCCATCGTGATGACAACCGCTGACTACAGCCCGGCGACCGAGGTTCAAGCGCGCCAGCTCGGGATCGTCCAGTATCTGCACAAGCCGATCGATCTGCAGCGACTCGACCGGGTCGTCATGCGCATCTTCGCCCCCGACGGCGAGGCGCCCGCGCGCGCCCCCGTTCCGAGCAACCGGAGCGCCAGCGCATGACGCGCCACCTGCAGTACGCGATCGTCCTGGTGGGCCTGTCGATCTGCCTGGCTCTCACCCTCGGCTTCGCCGGGTCGCCGCAGCCGGCGCCGAAAGCTCAGCCGGCCGGAGGCGATGACATTCCGTTCCCGACCTGGGACGTCCCGATGTGGGACGCGAAGAGCTCGGCCTCGCGCCCGCGGGTGCCCGCGACCATCATCCCGGAAGGCGTGGTCGTGCTCCTCATCACCATCCTCTGGACCGCCTGCCGGGGGGTCCTCGAAGAATTGCGTGGAGACAACCCGTTCAAACGGACGCTGACCCTCATGAGCCGCCGCCGGAGCTTCGGTTAGTGGATCGCCGCAAACCCGGACGAGGGTTGCGGGTGGAGGCTCACGACGACTCCGACGCGCTCGCGGACAAGCTCCGCACGCTGATCCAGCTCATCGAGCTCATCTCCTCCTCTCTCGACACCGACGAGATCCTCCGCCAGATCGCGGCCGCGGCGGTCCGCCTGACCGACGCGCGATGCGTCTCGCTCTGGGTCGGGGACGAGACCGCCCGCGTGGTCGAGCTCCGCGCCTGCTCCGATACGGCGATCGGGGCAGGTCATCCGAGCCCTCGCCTCGCGTACGGCCAGGGGCTCGCCGGCTGGGTGATGCTGCATCGCGAGCCCGTCAAGGCGGACGACTTGCTGACGACGTCGATGGTCGCCCGCGAGTGGTATGCCTCCCACGGCCTGCAAAGCCTCTACGCGCTGCCGATCCTGTACCAGGACTCGGTGGTAGGCGTCCTCGTGCTGATGGCCGAAGAGCCCTTCGAGCTCGAGCGCCAGGACTACGAGATCCTGGAGGCGCTGATCGCCGAGGCCGGTGCCGCGATCCGCAACAGCCGGCTCCTCGCCGAGAGCGAGCGGCGCCGCCGCACGGCGGAGGCGCTCGCGGATCTGAGCCGCCTCAGCAGCGAGACGCTCGATCTCGGGACGGTGGCGCGGCGTGTGGTCGAGAGTGTTCGAGCCCTCCTCGGCGCCCAGGAGTCAGCCCTCTATCGCCTCGTTTCCGAGACCGGAGACCTGGCCGCGCTGGCCCTCATGGGAGAGCGGGAGCAGGCGCTCGGCCGCGGGGCGATCTTCCCGCGGGGCACCGGCGTGATCGGTCTCGCGGTGCGGGAGCGGCGGCCGATCGCGACTCCGAACTTCGCGGACGATCCGCGCATCCGCCACGATCCGTCGATCCTCGAGCGCCTCGAGGGCGCCGAGTACCGCGCGGTGCTCGCACTGCCGCTCCTGGTCAAGGACCGCGTGATCGGCGCGCTCGCGGTGTGCGACGGCGCGGGCCGGATCTTCCTCGAGAGCGAGATCCGGCTGGCCCAGGCCTTTGCCGACCAGGCGGCGCTCGTGCTCGAGAGCGCCCAGCTCTTCGACGACGCGGCCCGGCGCCGTCACGAGGTGGACGTGCTCGCCGACGTGGTCGGGCAGATCAACAGCTCGCTCGACCTACCGGCCATCCTCTCCCGAATCGCCACCGGCGCCTGTGAGCTCACCGGCGCCGATGGGGCGCAGATCGCGCTGCGAGATCCAGACTCCGACGGCGCTCGGATCATCCATCGGCGCACCGCCCCCACCCCGGCAGACGACGCGCTGATCGGGATGCTGATCGAGCCCGGGAAGGGTGCCGGCGGGCTCGTGCTGAGCACCGGGCGGCCGTTCCGGACGGCGAACTACGCGCAGGATCCGCGGATCACCCGCGACTACGTCGACCGGGTCGAGTCCGTTGGCGTCGTCGCGCAGATCGTCATTCCCATTCAGGACGACCAGCTCAAGGGCCTGCTCTACGTGTTCAATCGCACGGCGCGGCCGTTCACCGACCGCGACGAGGCGGCGCTGACCCGCCTGGCCCGCCACGCGGCCGTCGCGATCGGCAACGCGAGCCTGCTGGCCGAGATGGAGCGCCGCCGCCGAGAGGCCGAAGTCCTGGCCGAAGTCGGCCGGCTCGTCTCGCAGTCCCTCGAGCCCGACGAGGTCGGCGAGCGTATCGTCCAGAGCGTCGGCCGTCTGCTGGGCTCGGCGATGGCGACCCTGTACCGGATCAGCCTCGACACGGGCGACTTCGTGCTACTGGCGAGCACCGGCGTCGGCATCGACTGGAACCGGACCCTTCCGCGCGGCACCGCGGCGGTGGGGCTGGCCGTCCGTGAAGGCGTGCCGGTGTCGACACCCGACGCGCTCGCCGACCCACGCATCACCCTGGCTCCGGAGACGCGCGACGCACTCGAGAACTTCGAGCACCGCGCGATCCTGGCGCTGCCGCTCGTCGCCGGTGAACGGGTCTTCGGCGCGCTCGCGTCGCTCGGCCGTACCGGCCGCGTCTACACCGACGACGAGATCCGGCTGGCGCAGGCCTTCGTGGACCAGGCGGCGATCGCGCTCGACAACGCGCGCCTGCATTCTGAGACGACCCGGCGCAAGTGGGAAGCCGAGGTGCTCGCGGGTGTCGGCCGGCTCGTCACCGAATCGCTCGACCCCGACGAGGTCGCCGGTCGCATCGCCGACAGTCTGCGCGCGCTCCTCGGCGGCCTGTCGTCGGTTCTCGTTCGGGTCGAGCCGGTCACCGGCGCGCTGATCGGCCGCCACATCGGGGCCGACGGCTCCGGGCACGACATCGTGTTCCCCGCCGGAACGGGCGCGATCGGCCGGGCCGTCAGCACCCGGCGTCCGGTCGCGACGACGAACCTCCTCACCGATCCGCGCATCGCGCTGACACCCGAGCTGCGCGAATCCCTCCAGGCGCGGCCGCATCGGTCGGCGCTGGCGCTGCCGATGATCGTCGACGACCGG
>DATEMW010000372.1:0-7342 GCA_035275385.1 Candidatus Methylomirabilota bacterium
CCCCGAGAGCCAGTAGTGGCCGTGGAGCAGCGCGTACTCGGCGCCGGTCCGGGCCTGGAAGGCCATCACCTCGTCGGTGAACTTGTCGAGGTCGGGCACGATGTCGGGCGGCGGCACCGGTCGCTGCGGGCCGGCCTCGACATGAATCACCCGCGCCCCCGGGCCGAGCGGCACGACCATCGGGACGCCCGGCGTCTGGCTGCGGGTGAACACGTCGACCTCGAGCCCGAGCCGTCCGAGGTGGCGCGAGACCTCGCGCACGTAGACGTTCATCCCGCCCGTTTCCTTGCCACCGAGCGCGGCGAGCGGGCACGTGTGCACGGAGATGACGCCGATCCGCTTCATGCGCCTAGTCCCGCCGCTGCTCGCAGCCGGTCCAGCACGGCCAAGGTGGTGATGGACGCCGAGCAGGGCCGACGCGTCACGGCGAAGCCGCGCACGAGGGCCTGAAAGTGCTCGACCATCTCGCGATACGGGTCGGCTCCGCCGGCGACGATCCGCTCGAGGCGGCCGTCGCGATGGCGCAAGGTCATCGCGGTGTCAGCGGGCCCCGGTGTATACGCGCGATCGATGGTCACCGCGGCCTCGGTTCCCACGATCTCCAGAAGCTGCCGCTCGGGCGCGTCGAACGAGCACTCGATCGTCGCCGTGAACCCGTCGCCGAAGTCGAGCCATCCCGCGAACGACGCGTCGACGCCGGACTTCGCCATCGTCGCGGAGGCCTCGATGCGCGCCGGCGTCCGGCCGGCCGCGGCGAGCAGCGGCGCCAGACAGTAGATGCCGACGTCGAGCAGCGCGCCGCCGCCCATCTCCGGGCGCCAGCGGTGGTCGTCGCGGCGATCGAGGACTCCCGTGAACGCCGCCCGCGCGAAGCGCAGCGCGCCGAGACGGCCGGAGGCCACGAGCGCTTCGAGCGCCTGCTCCCGCGGATGGAACGGTGTCATGTACGCCTCGAGCAGGGCCACCCGCGCGCGCTCGCACGCGGCCGACATCGCCTCGGCGTCGGCTGCGGTCGGCGCGAGCGGCTTCTCGCAGAGCACGTGCTTGCCGGCGACCGCCGCGCGCACGACCCACTCGCGGTGAAGGCTGTTGGGCAGCGGCACGTAAACGGCCTCGACCTCGCGGTCGTCCAGCACCGCATCGTAGGTGCGGTACGCGCGTAACGGCCGGAACTCTGCGGCGCCGCCGTCGGCGGCACGCTGGCTGGCGACGGCGACCAGCCGCGCGCCGGGGCTCGCGACGATCGCCGGCAGCACGGCCCTCTGGGCGACGAACGAAGTCGCGCCGAGCACTCCCCAGCCGACGACCGGCGTCGGCGACGGCACGTCAGCTCCCGTCGTCCTCGATCGCGACGGCCGCGCCGCCGCGCGTGCTGGACCGCTGCGCGGCCTCCAGCACGCTGATCACGCGGCGCACGGATGCCGGCGTGATGGCCAGGGGCTCGCCGAGATGCAAGTGGTCGGCGAGGTTTCGATGGAAGGCGAACGGCTGCTGGGTGGCCGGCGGCAGCCGCGTCTCACTGATGCCGTAGCCGCTCTCATAGCGCGCCAGCACGAGATCGGCCGGCGCCTCGGCGTGATGCGCCTGCGTCGCGACGTAGCCGCGGCCCGGCTCGATCGCCTCGAGCGTGATGGTGCGATACGTGCCGACGAGCGTGCCGGCCGTGCCCTGCACGTAGAACTTCGGGCGTCGGACGGCGGCGATGTCGCTCTGGAGGAATTCGGCCTCGCGGCCGTCCGGCCACGTCATGCGCACGCGGATCTGGTCGTGGTTGGTCACGTCGTGCCAGACGCGCTTGTGCCCGTGCGCCTGGACCACGCGCGGCGTGCCGGTCAGGAGCTGCAGCACCCAGTCGACGTGGTGCGAGCCCCAGTCGTAGCCGGCGCCGCCGGAGACCGCGGTGTCCGAGTGCCAGGTGCGGCACGGGTGCGCGTAGCCGCCGACGAACGTCTCGACGTTGAAGATCTCGCCCAGGAGCCCGGCGCTCACCGCGCGCCGGATCGCAACGAAGTCGGAGTCCCACCGGCGATTCTGATGGACGGTGACCATACGCCGACTGGCCGCGGCCGTGGAGATGATCTGGTCGGCCTCGGCGACCGTCAGGCAGAGCGGCTTCTCGCACGCCACGTGCTTGCCCGCGCGCAAGAGCGTCAGCGTGAGCGCCACGTGATGCGCGGGCGGCGTCGCCACCAGCGCGACCTCGACATCGTCGTCGCTCACGAGCTCGCTGACCGCGGCGTACGTCCGCACGCCCGGAAAGTCGGTCTCGGCCGCCTTGCGCCGCTCCATGTTGGGATCGACCACGGCGACCAGCTCGAGCCCGTCGGTCGCCGTCACGCCGAGCCCATGGTGATAACCCATGCCGCCGAGTGGTCCATACCCGACGATGGCGACGCCGATGTTCCGTCCACAGCAGTGCAGATCGGGACGCAACGCCCGGCCGAGAAGCTGCGCGAGCTCGGGATTGCGGAGCGCCGCATCGGTGTTGCCCAGACCGCACGCGACCACGCGGCCGGCGCCGCGCGTGGTCTCGACGACCGCCGCGAGATCGCGGAGCGCGACGCTCACGTCGACGATCACCTTGCCGTCGGCGATCGGGATCAGCGGCACGAATCCGTCGACCACGGCGAACTCGCGGGTCACGCGATCCGAGATGTGAGAGTGCGCCTCGGTGACCCGCGCATAGTACTCGCCGGCCGGCGGCTCCGGGCCGGCGACCGCGCCGAACAGATCAGCCCAGAAGCCGTCGCGCTCGACCGGCGCGCCGCCGATCGCCACCAGCGCCGCGCCGCGCTCGACCCTGGCGCGGAGCGACGCGAGGAACTGCATGGGCTGGGCGGGCTGCGGCCCGTCCACGACGATCGCGTCGCACTCGGAGAGATCCGGCAGCGGCTCGCCGGGGCCGACGAAGCGCAGCTCTCCGAGCTCTTGCGCTAGAGCCCGGAAAGCGGCGCGACGATTCTCCGTGAGACGAGGCGACAGGACCAGGATTCGCATAGGGACCTAGAAATGCATCACCTCGGCCGCATGGTCGAACACATCCTGGATGCGGCCGTGCGAGATGGCGCTCGCCTGCACGGCGGCCACCAGGTGGCGCCAGCGCAGCGACGGGCGAGTCGCGTAGAACTCCTCGTACGTCGCCTGGTGGTGCTTGAAGGCATGCATCTCGGTGAAGTTGTCGCGACAGGCGATCTTGGCCAGCATGTCGATCAGCGGCTCGGGCGCGTAGCCGTTGTCCGCATACTGCTGGGCCAGCGCCGCCGCGTGCTTCACCTCGTCGGTCGAGCGCCAGCTGGCGAGACCGGCCGAGGGCAGCCGCTCGCCGATAGGGAGACTGCTGATGAGGCTCTCCATCTCCTCGATCAGCTCCTGCTGCGTGTGAGGCGCCAGCGACGCGACCCGCTCGGGCTCGGGCTGGACGACGTCGGCCAACATGCGCTGCGCCATCCGGACCTCGGGTCCGGTGTTCCAGGTCAGGAGCGCCTGCAGCTTGATCCGGCGCGACAGCTCGGGCTGCCGCAGGAGATAGCGGCGGGTGTTGGCGCCGGTGTTGATGTGCACGTCCATCGGGTTGCCGGTCTTCGAGCGCAAGAACAGCGTGGACCCGCCCACCGACAGGGCTTCGCCGGCGCCCTCGAGCGAGAGGCCGCCGCCGAGCGCCCGCGCCAGCATCGCCGGAATCTCGCCGAACTCGGCGCAGCGGCCGATCTCGTCGGCGAGCGCCGTGATCGCGGCGGTCTCGTCGTCACCGGTCTTCGCGCGCAGGTCGCGCTCGAGCAGCTCGTGCTTCTTGATGAGCTCGTCGACGTCGAGCATCATCGCCGGATTCGTCGGGCGCGTGACGTAGCGCACCGGCGCCCGCCCGAGGAACTTCGCGTAGTCCCAGCCGAAGAGCTCGAGCGCCCGCCAGGTGAACACCGGAAACAGGAAGTAGTGGTCGTCGAGCTGGTTCTTCGGCACGCCGACCTCGAGCAGGAGCTCGAGCACCTGCATGGGCGTGAGGTGCTCCAGCAGGTACAGATAATAGTGGTCGCACGCGTTGTAGACGCCGCGGCTCACCGCGGTCCGGAACCCCTTCACCGTCGCGTCGACGTCATCGTTCTCGGAGACCGGCTTGGCGTCGGCGAGCATGAACGGGCCCATCGCCGGCGAGTGGATGTGCTTGTTCGAGACCGCGACGTTCTGGATGACCGGGAGCATCGCGTACTCGGCGGACATCCGCGCCGAGATGTGGTGCACGGCGTGCAGGCCGCAGAGCGGATGGAGCGGACCGCCGTGATGGCCGGGCGGCAGATCCGAGCTGCGCACCACCGCCAGCGCAGCGGCGAGGAGCATGTCCTTGGCCGGCGTGCCCGCGGAAAGCTTGTCGTGCGTCGCGGCGACAATGCGATCGGGCGTCGTCTCCTCGACGAATTCGACTAGCGGCTCGATGTGGGCGGGGTAGCGAACGCGCTGGGCCATGACACGATCCTCCGTTACCGCGACGTTGCGCCGGCGGGCGAGGCGGCCGAAAGGGCGTCTCGCACGAAGGCGGGTTCGAAGATCCGGTCAGCCATCACCTGACATCGCTTCATCCACCGGTGCTCATCCGGCCGGTAGTCGGCGACGGCGTTGTGCAGCGTGCCGATGTGATCCCACATCAGCACGTCGCCCTCGGTCCACTGGTGCGTGTACTGGTACGTGGGCTGCAGCTGGTGCGCGAAGAGCGCCTCGAGCACGCGGTCGCTCTCGGCCTCGTCGAGCTCGTTGATACGGATCGCGTAGCCGGGATTGCAGTAGAGCACGCGCTTGCCCGTGATCGGATGGATCAGGAAGAGCGGATGCACGGAGGGCGGTCGCCGGCGGCGCTGCTCTGGGGTGAGCGGATCGCGATAGCTGCCGGGCCGCGTGCGCATCTTCTCCCAGAACTTATTGAAGTCGTGGGTGGCCGTCGCGTCGGCGAGCCGCGCCCGGAGCTCGGGCGGCAGGTCCTCGTACGCCGCCTGCGTGTTGACGAACATCGTCGCGCCGAGCACCCGACCGTCGCGCCGCGGCACCTTCACCGCGTAGAGCACGTTCACGAAGCCGATCGTCTCGTTGTACGACATGTCGGTGTGCCAGTCCTGCCCGGCGTCGGTGATACCGATCGGCTCGCCGTTCTCGATGATGTTCGAGAGATAGCCGACCTCGGGCATTCCGGGCTCGTGATGGCGGCCGGCCAAGGTCGCCTGGATCCGCCCGAAGCGCTGGGAGAAGTCTCGGAGCTCGCTGGCCTCGAGCTTCTGACCGGGGAAGCGCAGCACGCCGTGACGGCCGAGAGATTCCAGAATGGTCGCGAAGTCCGCGTCACTCAAGGGCTTCGCGAGATCGATCCCGCGGACGGTCGCCCCCAGGATCTGCCCGCTCGGCTCGACAGCCGTGATCGTGCCGCCCCCACCCATCCCAGCCTCCCTCAACCCGTGGTCGGGATTATACTGCGCCGAGTTCGGTTGCAAGGCTCGGTGAGAACACCGGCCTCGCACGGGAGGAAACCCGCAATGGAGATGAAAGCCGCGATCTTTCGCAAGGTTCAGGAGCCGCTGACGATCGAATCGATCGAGATCGACAAGCCCTGGGGCCGCGAAGTGCTGGTTCGCACGGCCGCGACGGGCGTGTGCCACAGCGATCTGCACGTGGTGGACGGCATCGGCCGGTTCCCGCTCGACCGCCCGATCGTGCTCGGCCACGAGGGCTCCGGCGTCGTCGAAGCGGTCGGCGCCGACGTGACGACCGTGAAGCCAGGCGACCACGTGGTCGCGTGTCTGTCAGGCTTCTGCGGAAGCTGCGAGCAGTGCCTGGGCGGCCATCCCAATCTGTGCGTGGCCGGCTTCGTCACCCGGGCGGAGTCCGCGGCACCGCGTCTCTCGCAAAAGGGTGCGCCGTTCCGCCAGTTCATCGGCATCTCGAGCTACGCCGAACACATGCTGCTGCACGAGAACTCGATCGTGAAGATCGATCCCGATCTGCCGCTCGACCGGGCGGCGCTGGTCGGCTGCGGCGTGCTCACCGGGGTGGGCGCCGCGCTCCGGTCCGCGGGGCTCGAGGCCGGGCAGACCGTCGCAGTGTTCGGCTGCGGCGGCGTCGGGCTCTCGATCGTGCAGGGCGCGCGCATCGGCGGGGCCCGGCAGATCATCGGCGTCGACGTCTTCGACGGCAAGCTCGAGATGGCCAAGCGCGTGGGCGCCACGCACGTGGTCAACAGCAAGAACGACGACCCGGTGAAGGCCGTTCGCGCCCTCACGAAGGGGCTCGGGGTGGATCACGCGTTCGAGGCGGTCGGCAACACGACGCTCGTGCGCCAGGCCATCGAGAGCCTCGCGATCCGCGGCACCGCGACGATCGTGGGTGTGATGCCGCCGGACGCGAAGATCGAGTTCCCGTGGATGGCCATTCGCCCGGAGTGCAAGGTGCAGACCTCGCGCATGGGCGGCAATCGCTTCCGGACCGATATTCCGCGCTACCTGGAGTTCTACCGTCAGGGCCGGCTCCTGCTCGACGAGATGGTCACGCGCCGCGGGCGACTCGACGACATCAACGAGGCATTTCGCGCGATGAAGGCGGGTGAGGTCGCGCGCACCGTGCTGACCTTCAACTAGAAGTCGGGCGGGGCTCAGGCGATTCGTGGCCTCGAGCCCGTGACGCGATATCGAGGGGCGCCCCGGCTGTGCCGGCGCGTCTCCGAGCGCGGGGGGCTTGGGGGGCCCTTCGAGGCCCCCCATGTACATCGATGATCGTCGACATGCATGCGCACATCATCCCGGAGCATTTTCCGCCGGCGGGGTCGCGGCCGAGCGCGTGGACGTGGCCATCGATGGACCACTTCGAACGCGGGCGGGCGCGCGTCATGATCGGCGGCGAGAACTATCGGACCGTGCACGACGGCAACTGGAACGTCGAGCGCCGGCTCGCCGACATGAAGGCGCACGGCGCCGACGTCGAAGTGATCTCGCCGATGCCCGAGCTGTGCGCGTACTGGTTCACGCCCGGCGACGCGCTCGAGTTCTGCCGCTATACCAACGACGTCGTCGCGAAGATGTGTGCCGCGGGCTCCGGGCGCTTCATCGGCCTGGGGATCGTGCCCTTACAAGATCCCGATCTGGCGGCCAAGGAGCTCGCGCGGATCAAGAGCCTCGGCTTTCCCGGCATCGAGCTCGGCTCGAACGTGAACGGCCGGTCGCTCGGTATGGCCGAGTTCCAGGGTTTTTTCCAGGAAGCCGAGCGGTTGGGCGTCGCGGTCTTCGTGCACGCGCTGCGTCCGACGATGATGGACCGCTTTCCGACCAAGGCTCCCTTCAACCCGATCGGCTACCCCACGGACACGAGC
>DATEMW010000373.1:0-3683 GCA_035275385.1 Candidatus Methylomirabilota bacterium
CACACGGCGGAGAGCTTCGCGCACATCGCCGACAAGGGCTTCCCGATCTACTCGGGAACGACCACCACGCCCTTGCCGCAGCTCCGTGAGTACATGGGCCTCTACCGCGAGCGCTTCGCCGCCGCCGGCCACACGTGGCAACCCGACCAGATGGCCTTGATGCTGCCCATGTACGTGGGACCGCGGGAGGCGATGCGGGCCGGCGTGCACAAGTACTACAAGAACATCCAGACGATCTTCTCGCAGATCCCCGCGTCGTACGCCGAGCACCTGCCGCGGCTCAAGATGATCGACGAGAACGTCGCGAACCTCCCGTTCGAGAAGTTCTGTCGCGACCAGGGCGTGTTCGGCGACGCGGCCGAGGTGCTCGACCGGCTGCAGAGCGCGCGCGACGACTTCGGGCTGTCGCAGATCATCTGCTGGTTCGATCAAGGCTCGATGCTGCCGCGGTCCGAAGTCGAGCGCTCGATGCGACGATTCGCCGACGAAGTGATGCCGAAGCTGCGCTGAATCATGAAGGAGGCGCGTGTGGCCAAGAGCGTCGTGACGCCCGAGCGGTTCGCCAAGGGCCTGACCTTCGACGAATACGTCAAATACACCGGCACCCCGGAGAACCTCGCGCGCGAGGCTTTCGGCAGCTACTACCCCGACGGCGGATCGATCAGCGCCGCGCGCCGAGATAACAGCGCCGTGTTCCGCGAGCGCTACGCCCGCGTGCGGCTCACCGATCAGCAGGGCGCCGCGATCAAGTGGCTCGCGGCGCAGCCGAACGGGCCCGCGAAGATCCTCGTGGTGTCCGAAGACTGGTCGTCCGACTGCCGGCGCGACGTGCCGATGCTGGCGCGGCTGGCGGAGGCGGGCGGGCTCGAGCTCAGGATCTTCAACCGCGACGGCAAGAGGATCCTGTCGACGCGCCGGCCGGATCCGGCGGCGAATCCCGACGGCAACCACGACATCATGCTCGAGTTCCTCAACGCCAAGAACGGCGGCGAGTGGGCGTCGGTGCCGGTCGTCGTCTTCTACACGAAGGACTTCCAGGAGCTGCATCACTACATCGAGTATCCGGCCATCTACCGCAAGGACTACATCCGCGGCTATATGCAGTCGGCGCGCAGCGGGGAGAGCGAAGCGCAGACGAAGGAGCGCAGCCAGCGCGAGTTCGTCGCGCTGCAGGGCTCGCCGTTCTTCGACGTGTGGGCCTCGGCCGGGATCGACGAGATCCTGAGCGCCCTCTACGAGAAGCTGACCGTGAAGTCGTAGGCGTGAAGCCCGATGCCGTCCCGTTCGATTCGCGGCATCGTCCGCGCGGGACTGCTCGCGCTCTGTTTCACCGCGTGCGGGACCGACAATAGCGCGTTGACGCCGTCAGCCTCGGTCACCACGCTCATGGCCGGCTGGGAGCGCCACTTCAAGCTCGACTGGCGTGTGGAGCCTCGCCAGGGCGGCGTCCAGCTTCAGGGCACTGTCACCAGCAGCCACGGCGCTCGCGCCGAGCCCATGCGCCTCTTGGCCCAGGCGCTCGACGCATCCGGCGCCGTCGTCGGCCAGCGGATCGCCTGGATACCCGGCGGCGTCGGCGGATTCCAGCAGGCGTATTTCGAGTTTTCTGATCTCCCGGCGGCCGATCGCTATCGCGTCTCCGTCTGGGACTACACCTTCCAGCAGAGCTGACCGGCGCCCGGCGCTCTCAGGCCGGACGCGAGGCCACGACCAGCAAGCCCTCCACGGGCTTCTTGAGCTCGAGCCGCAGATGCACGTGAGTCAAGGTGCGGGCCTCGAGTCGGGCCGCTGAGAGGACCTGGCGCACGTACGCCCCGGTGTGGCTGTAGCGACCGTGGGGGTTGATCCTGAATCCCTGCGGCACCTCGCCGTCGACGGCGCGCTCGAGCGTGAACACGATGTGGCCCCCGGGCCGCAAACCCCGGTGCGCGGCCGCCATCGCGGCCGACAGATCGCCGAAGTAGACCAAGGTGTCCGCGGACACGATCAGGTCCCACGCCGCCGGCACCGCGCCCACGAACGCGGTGAGCTCGCCCATGATCAGCTCGTCGTAGAGCCGTCGCGCGCCGGCGCGCTTGAGCATCTCGAGCGAAAGATCGACGCCGACCAGTCGGCGGGCGAACGGCTTGACGTGCTCGGCGCAGAGCCCGGTTCCGCAGCCGGCGTCGAGGATGTGAAGGCACGCCGCCGGCGCTCCCATCACCTCGGCGGCCGCCTGGGCGACCAGCGCCGGCGCGCGATACTGCAGTCCCTCGAGGATCTGATCGAAGCTGTCCGCGAAGCCTTCGAAGATGTTCCGCACGCAATCGTCCGAGGCGCGCGCCGGCACGGCCTCTCCCGTGCAGGCGGCGAGCAGGTGACGAGCCAGGGGATTCTCCGGCTCGAGCGAGAGCCACTTCCGGTAGACGTCGGCCGCCTCGTCGATTCGTCCCCAGCCGTAGAGCGCGGCCCCGAGGCGTCGGTACGAGTCGAAGTGGAACGGTCGCAGCATCACGGCCTGCCGGTACGCGGTCAGCGCCTGCTGCATCAGATCGAGCGCCTCGAGCGCCTTGCCGAGATTCAGATGCGCGTCGGCCATGTCCGGCCGCAGCGCGATGGCTTTTTCGTAGAACACCACCGCTTCGTCGTGGCGCTTCTGCTGCTGGAGCGCGTTGCCGAGGTTGTTGTAGGCGTCGGCCAGGTCGGGCTGGAGCGCGATGGCGCGCTCGTAGCAGGTCACCGCTTCCTCGCTGCGCTTCTGATGCTGGAGCACGTTGCCGAGGTTGTTGTGCGCGTCGGAGTAGGCGGGCGCCAGCTCCACCGCGCGCCGGATCATCGTCTCGGCTTCGTCGAGTCGTCCGAGCTGGAACGCCACGACTCCGCGGAAGTGCCAGGCATCGGGATGATCGGGGGCCGCCGCGAGGATGCGGCGATAGAGCTCCTCGGCGGCGTCCAGGCGATTGTCCTTCTGCAGCGTCTGGGCATACGCCATCGCGTCCGCGAGCCCGAGCTCCCTGGGAGCGCTCGCGCCGTCCGGCGCGCTCGACCCGCCCTCGTCAGCAGTCTTCATGGCGTGATTCTAGTCGATCCGTCGGCGCCTGATCGTGCGCCACTTGACTCCGCGCCCCGATCGGGCGAGCCTCGCGTGAAGCCGCGGGGCTGGGGCCCCGCCGACCGAGACGTGCATAGAGGAGATCGCAGGCATGAGCGAGCGAGAGCTGACGTACGGCGAGGCGGTCAAGGAAGCCATCGCGGAGGAAATGCGGCGGGATCCACGCGTCTTTTTGATCGGCGAGGACGTGGCGGAGGCCGGCCACCCGTTCAAGACCCTGGTCGGCCTCGTCCAGGAGTTCGGGACCGACCGGATCATCGACACCCCGATCTCCGAGCCGGGCTACGCGGGCATCGGCGTCGGCGCGGCCATGACCGGGATGCGTCCGGTGGTCGACGTCATGTTCGGGGACTTCATCACCCTCACCATGGACCAGATGGTGAACCAGGCGGCGAAGGCGCACTACATGTCGGGCGGCAAGATCAAGGTGCCGATCGTGTTCCGCACCACGCTCGGAGCCACGCGACGCTCCGCGGCCCAGCACTCGCAGTCGCTCCACGCGTGGGTGAGCCACGTCCCCGGCCTAAAAGTCGCGCTGCCCTCGGGGCCCTACGAGGCCAAGGGGCTCATGAAGACCGCGATCCGCGACGAC
>DATEMW010000374.1:0-6905 GCA_035275385.1 Candidatus Methylomirabilota bacterium
TCGGCCGGCCCCGAGGCCAGGCCCACGACCGCGAGAAATACCGGGACGGTCCAGATCCAACGAAACGTCCGTGTCATGACGTTCCTCCTTCCCTGCCCCCTATTGGAGCATCAGCCGTGCCAGAAAAGGCCAGGGGAAAGACCGCGGATTTGCGGACGATTCGCGGGAGGCCGTCAATGAGCGGACGGCCGCGCTGGCAAGAATTACCAGCGCGGGGAGTTCCGGATCGCCCGGGCTCTGCGGGGCTATCGCATCCGCGGGCCAGGGTCCATGCCCAGCAGGACCCGGCCGCCGATGGGATACCACTCGGGCGCGAGCGCGGCGGTCTGGCCGACGACGTGGAGATCGCGCCAGCACTCGGCCAGGCGGCTGTCGCGCCGGTACGAGGTGCTGCCGCCTTGGCGGTACATCAGATCCATCGCCTCGCGCGCGCTGTCGGCGGCGTTGGCCGCCGCCAGACGGCAGCGTGCGCGCTGCGCCAAGGTGGTCTCGCCGCCGGCGGCGACGGTGTTCCACACGTCGGCGACCGTCACGCTGCGGTAGGCGCGGCCGGCGTTGAGGAGCGTGTCGGCCCGGCCGACCGCGTCCTGAACCTGGGGGTTCTCGCACAGGCGACCGGCGCCGGCGCCACGGCCACGCGGCGTCTTGGCGCTGGCCAGCTCGATCAGCGCCTCGATGCCCGCTCGCGCGATGCCGGTGATCACGGCGCTGTGGTGAGGCCCGACCCAGGCCTGCGCCGGGATCGCGTAGGAGATGCCCGGCCAGCGCTTCCATTGGTTATCGAGCGGAATGCCGGCGTGGACCATCGTGCGTCGCTCCGGCAGGAACACGTCGGTGACGGTCCAGTCGAAGCTGCCCGTCGCGCGCATACCGGCGACATCCCAGCTTCCCTCGACGAGCTGCGCTTCCGAGCGCTGGAAGATGCCCCGCCAGTAGGCAAAGCCGTCCGCGCTTCGGCGCGGTTGATCGCCGTCGAAGATCTGAAAGCTGCCGAGCATCCAGGAGCTTTCCTGGCAGCCGGTGCCGAACGGCCAGCGCCCGGTCACGCGGTAGCCGCCGTCGACGGGCACGGCGCGTCCGCCGCCCATCACCGCGGTGCCGGCGATGACCGTATCGGCGCCGCGGGCGTAGACCTCGTTGACGCCCTCGTCCGTCAAGCCGAGCGTGACCAGCTGGCCGATGCTGTTGTTCGCCACGTTCCAGCCGGCCGAGCCCGCGCCCTCGGCCAGGAGCTCCACGACGCGGACGTACGTCAACGGATCGACCTGCAAGCCGCCCAGGGCGCGCGGCATCACCATGCTGTAGAAGCCGGCCGCGTGGAACTGCTCGACCAGCGCCTTCGGCAGGCGCTGCTCGCGGTCGATCTCGTCGCGAAAACCGCGGATGACCGGCCGCAGGGCGGCCGCGGTCCGCACAATGGACTGCTCGTCGATGTCTGCCGGCAGGCGCAGGTCTTCCGGGATCTCTCGCATGGCCGGGATGTTCCGCTGGCGCAGCGGACGTGTCAAGGAGTAGTGTCTCGGCATGACCCGTCTAGGATTCGGCGCGTTCCTGGCTCCGCACCACCCCATCGGGGAGCATCCGATGCTGCAGTTCCGGCGCGATCTCGACCTGGTCGCGCAGCTCGACGAGCTCGGATACGACGAGTTCTGGTGCGGCGAGCACCATTCGAGCGGCTGGGAGATGATCGGCTCGCCAGAGATGTTCCTGGCGGCCGCCGGCGAGCGGACGAAGCGGATCAAGCTGGCGACCGGCGTCGTGTCCCTGCCTTATCACCACCCGTTCAACGTCGCGCAGCGTATCGTGCAGCTCGACTACATGACGGGCGGGCGCGTGATCTTCGGGACCGGACCGGGCGCCCTCGCGTCCGACGCTCACACGCTCGGCATCGATCCGATGCTGCTGCGCGACCGTCAGGACGAGGCGATCGGCGTCATCCGCCGCCTGATGCGCGGCGAGCGCCTCACCGTGAAGTCCGACTGGTTCACCTTGCAGGACGCCGCGCTGCAGCTGTTACCGCTGCAGCAAGACATGCCCTTTGCGGTGGCCTCGCAGATCAGTCCCTCGGGGATGACCTTGGCCGGCAAGCACGGCATCGGCGTCATCTCGGTCGGCTCGCTCTCCGAAGAAGGTCTGAACGCGCTGCCGACGCAGTGGGGCTTCGCGGAATCCGCGGCCGCCGAGCACGGCCAGCGCGTCGACCGCAAGGACTGGCGCGTGCTGATGAGCTGGCACATCGCAGAGACGCGCGAGCAGGCGCGCGCCGAGGCGCGGGAGGGCTTGCTGCGCCACCACAACGAATACATCACGGGCACCTTGCAGCGGCCGGGCGCGCGCCCGTACAAGACCGCCGACGAAGCGGTCGACAAGACGGCCTTCGTCTCCGGCGCCGTCGCGACGATCGGCACGCCGGACGATCTCATCGCACGGATCAAGTCGCTGCTCGAGGCTTCGGGCGGATTCGGCACGGTCGTCGGCTTCGTGCACGACTGGGCCAACCCCGAGAACACGCGGCGCAGCTGGGACATGGTGGCGCGCTACGTGGTGCCGGAGATCAACGGCTATCTGTCCGGCCTGCGCACCTCGCGCGAATTCGTCGCCACCAATCGTGACTACTTCAACCGGGCCCGCGAGGCCGTGATGGCGAAGATCACCGAGAATCCCGCCGCGGCCGCCGCGCTCAAGGTGACGAAATCGCCGCTGCTGGCCGCGTCGGCCGCGAATATCCCCGATCTGAACCCGGCCGACGGCCGCGCCCCGCGGTGACCGCGCCCCAACAGCCACGTCACCGGCACTTCTCGATGATCCGCGGCTTTCAGCTGGCGGATTTCTTCACGATCGCCAACGCCTTCTGCGGCATGCTCGCCATCTTCGAAGCGATGATGTTTCTCAGCACGCGCGCGGCGTGGCACCTGTTTCTGGCCGCAGCGTTGATCCCGGTGGCGCTGGCCTTCGACGTGCTCGACGGCCGGATCGCGCGGGGGCGGCACTCGTCCTCCGCGCTCGGCCGCGAGCTCGACTCACTGGCGGACGTCGTGTCGTTCGGCGTGGCTCCGGCGTCGATCGCCTTCGCCGCGGGCGCCAACACGCGCCTGGATCAGCTGGTCCTGCTGTACTTCGTCGGGTGCGGCGTGAGCCGACTCGCGCGCTACAACGTCACCGCCGAGAGCCTCGCGACGCAAACGGGCAAGGTCGAATACTTCGAAGGCACGCCGATCCCGACGAGCATCGTGCCGCTTGCCTTGTTGATGCTCGCGTTCCACCGCGGCTCGCTCTATCCGATCGACGCGCTCGGTGTCGAGTGGCACGCGATCGTCCTGCTCTTCCTTCTGTCCGGGTCGCTGATGATCAGTAAGACCCTGCGGATCCCCAAACCCTAGCGCTGTTCCGGGCATTTCGGGACGCATCAGGCAGAACGCCCGAAGCGGTCTGCCCGCGCGTCGCGCTGATGCGCGGCGCCGAGCCGCAACCGGGTCGAGCTTCCCCGCGACGCAAGCGACCGAAATCGCGGGCTCCCCGTTGTCAGAGCACCGGGCCACTCGAATAGGCGTTCACGTGTCGGGCCGCTTGGCATCGTCGTTGCCCTATGTGCAGACGCGACGACGGACAGGCTCTCAGGCAACGCTCGGATTCGAGGAGGAGGAGAGGGAGATGAACAAGACTCGGATGATCGGCGTCACTGCACTGGCGGTGCTCGGCGTTCTGGGCACGGGCTGGGCCATCGAGAAGTCGACCCACTCTCAAGCGCAAGGCAAGCCCGCGGTCATCGCGCCCGCGAAGGCAACCGACACGGCTACGACGCCGGTCCCGCGTGAGCCGGAGATCCAGCCGGCCGCCGTCGATTCGAATCAGGAGTACGACCGCTCCGATCTTCTCCTCAGCCAGGGCTAGACCCCCGGCGGAGTTTCAGGCCGACGCGGTTGGAGCGCGTCGGCCGCAAGCGGCGCTGGTGCGGTCGGGCCCCCTCACCGCACCAGCGCCGCTTGCGCAGTACCGGCTACACGCGCGCCGGACGCGCGGCAGCCGCGGGCACGTGGCCCTTCAGGAATCGGCGCGCGTGCTCCACCACCTCGTCGATGTGCTCCGGCGAATCCTTCCACGGATAGATGGTCACCTCGGACTTCGGCGCAAGGCTGGCCACTTCCATCGCCACCTTGTACGGGTGCGCCGGCACGTCGTCGGGCGCGATCAACAGCGGCGTCTTGATCGAGCGCACGAAATCGCGCGACACCGTGAACACGAAGTCGGCGCGCTTGGTGTACATGCTCGTGAGGAAGTCGTGGACCATGGTCATGTTGAGCTCGGGCCGCTTCTCGCAGAGCGGCGGGCCCCAGCCCTTCATGTTGTTCTGGTAGAACAGGTCCGGGATCTCGGGCCGGAAGCCGCTGGGCTGCATCATCGCCGCGGCGACCACGCGCTCCGGCGCACGCCGGATCAAGTTGTGGATCATCGGCCCGCCGATGCAGAAGCCCATGACCAGGAATTCCTGGATGCCGAGATGGTCCATCAGCCCGAGCTGGTCGTCCGTGTAGGCATCCCAGGGGCGGTCGGTCTCCAGCGGCCCGGTGGACTTGCCGGGGTTGGCGTTCCGCAGGTCGGCGCAGATGCACCGGAAGTCGTCCTTGTAGCGCTGCATCGGGTCGAACGGCGACGCCGTCTGCCAGGACGACAGCGCCGAATTGAGCCCGCCGCCGGGGATCAGCAGCAGGGGAAAGCCTGAACCGACTTCCTGATAGTGGATGCGGACGGGGCCTCGTTCGTGGAACGGCATCGCGATTCTCCTCTCTCGGCGATCGTGTGAGTCCGGCGAAGAGCAAAGCAGACGATCGCGCCGCCGGTGGCGGAAGTCAAGCGGGTCAGCCGATGCGGGCCGCCAGCGCTTCGGCCTGCGCGAGCTCTTCGGGCGTGTTCACGTTCATGAAGGCCACGTGGGGCTCGCGAAATCGCGCGACGTCGGCCTCGGCGACCTCGATCACGCGCACGCGCTCCAGGAATTCGACGATCTTGAGCTGCCCGGCCAGCAGGCGTTCCTCGATGTGCGGCAGGCAGGCCTTCGCGTAGACGGCGTGCAGGGGCTCGAACTGATGCCCGACCCGCGGGATCACGACGTCTCCCTGCCCCGCGCGCTCGACCACCAGGCGCACGATGTCCGGATGCAGGAACGGCATGTCACAGGCGACCGTGAACGCGGCGTCGCCGGACGCGGCCTTGAGGCCCGAATAGATGCCGCCGAGCGAGCCCCGATCGGCATAGACGTCGGCGACCATCGGCAGCCCGAGGAACGCGTAGAGCTCCGGCGTGTTGGTCACGAGCATGACGTCGTCGACCACCGGCGTGAGCGCGGCGAGCACGCGCTCGATGATCCGGCGGCCGCCGAGCTCGATCAGCGCCTTCGGCCGGCCGCCCATGCGCGTGCTTCGGCCTCCGGCCTGGATCACGCTCGTGATCCTCATCGCGTCCACACCTCCATCCTCGACGCGATGATACTCCGAGGGAGTCCGGGCGCTACGCGGCGCGCGACAGGCGCTCCTCGGTCTTGAGTCGCCCACCGCGCAGTCGAAACGCGAGGACGATCAGCAGGGCGCCGAAGACGATCGCGTACGAGCCGATCCACAGGACCAGCGCGAGGGCGCCCGCGCCCGGCGCCCACATCATCAAGACGCCGAAGATCACGGACAGGATCCCGCTGAGGACCAGCCACCCTTCACCGCGGATCCGGCTGTGCAAGCGCACGGCCGCCACGATCTGAAGCACGCCGATGACGAGCGCCCACGCCGCGATCACGTACAGGAGCACCAGGGCCGTCAGCCCCGGCCAGAGGACCGTGACGAATCCAGCGGCCATGCTCACGATGGCCTGGAGCGCAAGCAGCCACCGGGGCTCGTCCGTCCGGCCGCGCACGGCCGCCATGAGACTGAACACGCCTTCGACGATCGCATAGGCGCCGAACAGCAGAACGAGCGCCGCCAGCGTGGTGCCCGGCAGCAACAGCGCCAAGATCCCGAAGACGACGGCGGCCACGCCGCGGAGCGCGATCGCCCACCAGTTGCGCGCGAGCCACGCCATGCCCCGCCGATCCGCATCGAATGCTGCTCCGTTCATCTCAGACCTCCCACTTCTTCTTCACCGCAGCGCGACCTTCACTGCTTCTGGTCGTCAATGTGCCTGAATTCTGCGTCCACGACGTCGCCGTTCGGTGGCGCGCCGGGGCCGCCCGGGCCGTTGGGCGCGCCGCCGCGACGATCGCGGTACATCGCCTCCGCGAGCGTCTGCGTGGCGCGCTTCAAGCTCTCCTGGGCTCGCCGAATGCGCTCGATATCGTCGCCCTTGCCCGCCTCACGCGCTTCACCGAGCGCCTCCTCGATCGCGGCGCGCTCGGCCTCGGACAGCTTCGCGCCGTGCTCGGCGAGCGAGCGCTCCGTCGAGTAGAGGAGCGCATCGGTGTGGTTGCGCAGCTCGATCTCCGCGCGCCGGCGCGCGTCATCGCTCGCGTGGGCCTCCGCTTCCCTCACCATCCGCTCGACTTCCTGCTTGCTGAGCCCCGACGACGCGGTGATCGTGATCTTCTGCTCGCGGCCCGAGGCCTTGTCCTGCGCGGAGACATTCAAGATGCCGTTGACGTCGATGTCGAACGTAACCTCGATCTGCGGGATTCCGCGCGGTGCCGGGGGAATGCCTTCGAGGCGGAAGCGGCCGAGCGTGCGATTGTCCCGCGCCAGGGGCCGCTCGCCCTGCAGCACGTGGATGTCGACCGCGGTCTGGTTGTCGGCGGCGGTGCTGAAGATCTCGCTCTTCCGCGTGGGGATCGTGGTGTTGCGCGGGATCAACACGGTCAGCGCGCTGCCGAGGGTCTCGACGCCGAGCGAGAGCGGCGCGACGTCGAGCAGGACCACGTCCTTGACGTC
>DATEMW010000375.1:0-8020 GCA_035275385.1 Candidatus Methylomirabilota bacterium
CGGCTTTTTGCGAAGCGCGTCGACCACGTACATCCGGCGGTCCTCGGGGCCGGCGCAGATCGCGCCGGCCCGCGCCGGCAAGAGCACGACGCGCGGCATCCCGAAGCCGGGGACGACTCGCGATTGCGGATACAACAGAAAGCGCGCGCCGGAGTCGCTCCAGTGGAATCGCGACGACCGCGCGGCGCGAGGCACAGAACGAATTTACGGCAAACGCGGGAAGGGCGCTACCTCGACGCGCGGAGCTGGACCCGGTGGCCGTCGGGATCGACGGCCGTCACTCCGCGCCGGAAGCCCAGGGTCGCATCGGCGATCGATACGATCTTGCCGCGCTCGCTCCCGGCCGACGACCATCCGACTCCGGCCACGGGCAGCTTCGCGTCGGTCGTCACCACGAGCGTCTGCCGGCTGCCGCGATGGCTCGCGGGGCGCGCGTCTCGCGGCGCGGGCGACTCGAAGAGCTCGATCGCCGGCCCGCCTCCGCCTCGCAAGGTCGTGACCCGTGATCGGCCGGCCGCTCCCGCGCTCGACGGCTCGGGCGCGTCGCTCTCGCGCCTGGCGGTGACCCGCAGGCCCAAGGTGTCGCGGTAGAACCGGAGGCTCTCGTCGGTGTCGCCCACGACGAGCGCCGCGTGATCGATGCCGAGGAAGACGCGATCCGTGGGCCGCTGCCAGCGCGCGTCACCCTGTCCCACCGGGTACTCGACGATCTCGAGCGCGTGGCCGTCGGGATCCTCGAATGACACCGCGCGGACCCCGGTGGGATTCTGCCTCGCGTCCGGTACCGACGCCCCGGGCGTGCGTGGGACGTGTTGACGCTGGAGCCAGAGAGAGGCCTGCTCGATGTCGTTCACGGCGAGCGCGATCCGCGCAACCGCGCGCTCGTCGCGGGGCGCTTCGGCCGGCGTCTGAGGGCTGACTCGAGCACGATCTTCCACGAGCTCGAGCCGCTCGGCGCCCAGGCGCATCGTGACGACCCTGACACGGGGTCCAGAAACCCCGAAGAGGCGCGCGACGTCGGCGCCAGAGGTCTGGACGTCGGACACCTTCTCGAACAGGAGCGCGCGCGAATAGAAATCGACGGAGCGGTCGACGTCTCGGACCGTGATGGCCAGCCCGCCCACGGCGCGGGCCGGCAGAGCGGCCGGCGGCGACGCCGCCCGCGAGGGCGACAGATGGAGCCCGGCCGCCACGCCGAGCGTGACAACCACCAGAACGGGCCCAAGCCGTCGCCAGCTCAGCGGGCGCAGTCGCGCGAGCCCCGGCAGGCGTATCACGCCGCGCGCCGCAGGGGCTCTTCGGCGTGCCCCGGCCGGACCACGAGCTCGTAGTCGAACGGCATACGCTTCGCGACGTCGCGCCAGACCGTCTGGGTCAGGTCCTCGTAGCCCTCGGGAGCCCGCAGGACGATCCGCCCGGGATGCCAGAGGGTCTTGGGAACCACCTCGACCGACAGGAGCGACTCACCGTGGAGCCGTCGATTGATCGCGCTGCGCAAATCCGCTCGCAACACGTCGGCGCTGTTGTGCCGGCGGTCGACTCGGATCCGCCATGCCAGCGGGATCGCCACGAGGGCAACCAGCAAGAGAATTGGAAGGAACGTATTCAGCATGTTCATCGCCTCCGCCGTTCAGACGCTCAGGATACACCTGGGGATTCCGTCGATCGGCGCACTGAATCGGCAACGCCATTCGCGGGATCTAAGCGTTGGAAGTTGCGGCTCCCCCGCCCTTCACCTTGGCGGTATCCTTGACTCGGGTAAAAAGCCCGACACATGGCGGCCACGACCAGCGATCCGCTCGCAGCGCTTGCGGCGCATGCCCTCGGCTACGTCAGGGACGGCGACGTGGTCGGTCTCGGGACCGGGCACGCGGCCGGCGCGTTCGTGCGTGCCCTCGGCACGCGGGTGCGCAGCGGCTTGCGGGCTCGCGGCGTGCCGACCTCCGAGGCCACCGCGCGCTTGGCCCAGGAGGTCGGCATCGAGCTCGTCGGCCTCGAGGCTGACATCGCGCTCACCGTCGACGGCGCCGATGAAGTGGACGGAAAGCTCCAGCTCATCAAGGGCCGCGGCGGCGCCCTCGTGCGAGAACGGATCGTCGCGGCGGCGTCGCGGCGGCAGGTCATCCTGGTCACGTCGGACAAGCTGGTCGACATGCTTGGCAACAGGGGGCCGCTTCCGGTCGAGGTCTTGCCGTTCGCGTTACCGCTCTGTCGTCACCGCCTGGAAAACCTGGGGCTCAAGCCCTCCCTGCGGATGCACGAGGATGGTCCGTTCGTGACGGACAATTTCAACGTGATCCTCGACTGCGCGACCGGTCCCATCGACGATCCTGTTCGGCTGGAGCGGACCATCCGCGCGATCCCCGGAGTGATCGACACCGGGCTGTTCCTCGACACGGCTGAACGGGTCGTCGTCGCCGACGGCGACGCGATCCGCGAGCTCTTGAGGACACCGCGATGACTATCGAGGAGTAAGGAGGCTCGCATGCAGCTCGGCATGGTGGGGCTCGGGCGGATGGGCGCGAACATGGCGCGCCGCCTGATCAAGGGCGGTCATGAGATCGTCGGCTACGCGACGGACCCAGCCGGGGTCAAGGCGATCGGCAGTGATGGCGGCACCGGCACGACGAACCTCGACGACTTCGTCAAGGCGCTCCGGCCGCCGCGGGTCGCGTGGGTCATGGTGCCCGCGGGCGCGGCGACCGAGCAGGTCGTGACGGATCTGGCCAAGCGCATGGCGCCGGGCGACACGATCATCGACGGCGGCAATTCGTTCTACAAGGACGACGTGCGCCGGATGAAGATGCTGCGTCCGCAGCAGATCCACTACGTCGACGTCGGCACGAGCGGCGGCGTCTGGGGGCTCGAGCGCGGGTACTGCTTGATGATCGGCGGCGAGCGCGAGGTGGTCGAACGGCTCACCCCGATCTTCAAGACCCTGGCGCCCGGCGCCGGCAGCGTGCAGCGCACGCCCGGACGCGAGGGGACCACCAGCGCCGAGCAGGGCTATCTCTACTGCGGGCCCTCGGGCGCCGGGCACTTCGTGAAGATGATTCACAACGGCATCGAGTACGGCCTGATGCAGGCTTACGCCGAGGGCCTGGACATCCTGAAGAATGCGACGTCCAAGGCGCTCGAGCCCGATCTCAGATATGAGCTTCCCATCCCCGACGTCGCCGAAGTCTGGCGGCGCGGCTCCGTCGTGAGCTCCTGGCTCCTCGACCTGACAGCGCAGGCGCTGGCCGAAGACCCGGATCTGTCCAACTACGTCGGCGTCGTCGCCGACTCCGGAGAAGGCCGCTGGACGGTGATGGCGGCCGTCGAGGAAGGCGTGCCGGCCGACGTGCTCTCGTCCGCGCTCTACGTGCGGTTCCGCTCGCGCCAGGAACACACGTTCGCCGAGAAGGTGCTGTCCGCGATGCGGCAGAAGTTCGGCGGCCACGTCGAGCCATCCAAAGGGTGATCCTCGCGGGCGACGTCGGCGGCACCAAGACGGCGCTCGCGATCTTCGAGCTGCGCCGCCGGTCGCTCGCGGTCGTGCGCGAGGGCGTACTGCCGAGTCAAGGCTATGCCACCCTCGGCGATGCGGTCCGGCAGTTTCTCGCCGAAGGCCCGCCGGTCTCGATCGAAGCCGCGTGCGTCGGTGTCGCAGGCCCGGTGATCGACGGACGGTGCAGCGCCACGAACCTGCCGTGGGTGGTCGACGAAGCGTCGCTCGCCGAAGGCCTCTCCACTCGGCGGGTCAGGCTCGTGAACGATCTCGAAGCGACCGGCCACGGCATCCTCGACTTGAAGTCGTCGGCTTTCGCCACCCTGCAGGCGGGCGAGCCACGCAAGGGAGCGATGGCGCTGATCGCGGCGGGCACCGGCCTGGGCGAGGTCCTGCTTCCGTGGGACGGACGACGACACCGGGTCGTCGGCTCCGAGGGAGGCCACGGCGATTTCGCGCCGCGCACGGAGCACGAGATCGAGCTCCTTCGGTTCCTGCGCCACGAGTTCGGGCGAGTCAGCTACGAGCGTGTGGTGTCCGGCCCGGGCCTCTCCAACATCTATCGCTTCCTCCTGGCCAGCGGCGGGCCGCCGGAGGCCGAATGGCTCCGCGCGCGGATGGAAACGGGAGATCCGAGCGCCGCGATCGCCGAGGCGGCGCTCGAGAGCCGTGATACACGGGCCGTGCAGGCGCTCGATATGTTCGTGTCGGTCTACGGCGCGGAGGCCGGCAACCTGGCGCTCAAGGCGCTGGCGGTCGGCGGGATCTTCGTCGGTGGCGGCATCGCGCCGAAGATCCGCGCCAAGCTCGAGGATGGGACGTTCATCACGGCGTTCCGCGACAAGGGGCGGCTCGGCGGGATGATGGCCTCGATTCCAGTGCACCTGGTGCTCGAGCCGCGCGCGGCGCTCCTGGGCGCCGCCGCGGTGGCCCGATCGCTTCTGGCCGGGCCCGTTCCCAAACCTCGAGCCGCCCACGGTCCTTCGTAGCCCGCGTTCCTTCGGATACCGATCCGTCTGCAGGCCGTGAGCCCCCCCAAGCGCGAGACCAGAGAAGGGCTGAGACTTCGGGAGGCGCAGGAGCGCACGGCGCACTGGCGGCGATGGGGCCCCTACCTGGCCGAGCGTCAGTGGGGCACCGTGCGCGAGGATTACAGTCCCGACGGGACGGCCTGGGATTCCTTTCCGCACGACCACGCTCGATCGCGCGCTTATCGCTGGGGCGAGGACGGCATCGCCGGAATCTGCGACAACCACGGCCGGCTCTGCTTCGCGCTCGCGCTGTGGAACGGCCGCGATCCGATTCTGAAGGAGCGCCTCTTCGGGCTCACCGGACCCGAGGGCAACCACGGCGAGGACGTGAAGGAGTATTACTTCTACCTCGACTCCACGCCCACTCACTCGTACATGAAGTTCCTCTACAAGTATCCGCAGGCCGAGTTCCCGTACGCAGCACTGGTCGAAGAGAACCGGCGGCGCGATCGCCGGGCGCCCGAGTTCGAGCTGATCGACACCGGCGTCTTCGACGCCGATCGCTACTTCGACGTCGTGGTCGAGTACGCCAAGGCCGCGCCCGACGACGTCCTGATCCGGATCACCGCAATCAACCGCGGCCTCGAGCCGGCCGCGCTCGAGCTCCTGCCGACCTTGTGGTACCGCAACACGTGGTCGTGGGACGTGCCCGCGCCCGTGCGGCCGAGCCTGTGCGCGGGCGAAGGCGCGGGCCACGCGGTGATCGAGGGCGACCACGCGACGCTCGGCGCCCGCTGGCTCTACTGCGAGGGCGCGCCGGAGCTCGTGTTCACCGACAACGACACCAACGTCCAGCGGCTCTACCAGCAGCCGAATGCGCGTCCGTGGGTCAAGGACGGCATCAACGACTACGTCGTCGGCGGCCGGAACGATGCCGTCAATCCCGAGCGCGCCGGCACCAAGGCCGCGGCGCGGTATCGCGCAACGCTCGCCGCGGGTCAGCGTGTCGTCGCGCGGCTTCGCCTGACCAACTCGCCGATACCGGGCGGTCCGTTCGGCCGCGAGTTCGACACGCTGTTCGACCGCCGGGCGCGCGAGGCGGACGAATTCTACGAGACGATCATTCCGGCGAAGCTCTCCGACGACGGACGCAGCGTGATGCGGCAGGCGTTCGCCGGGCTGCTCTGGTCCAAGCAGTTCTACCACTACGATGTCGCGCGCTGGCTCCGTGGCGATCCGACCGGCCCGCCGGCCTCGAGCGAGCGGATGCACGGACGCAATCACGAATGGCGCCACCTCTACAACGACGACGTCATCTCGATGCCCGACAAGTGGGAGTACCCGTGGTACGCGGCGTGGGACCTCGCGTTCCACACGATTCCGCTGGCGCTGATCGATCCCGAGTTCGCCAAGGCGCAGCTCATCCTGTTCCTGCGCGAGTGGTACATGCACCCCAACGGCCAGATCCCGGCCTACGAGTGGGCGCTCGGCGACGTGAACCCGCCCGTGCACGCGTGGGCGGCCTTGCGCGTGTACCGGATCGAGCGACGGCTGCGCGGCCGCGGCGACCGCGAGTTCCTCGAGCGGATCTTCCACAAGCTCCTGCTGAACTTCACCTGGTGGGTGAACCGCAAGGACGCCGGCGGCAAGAACGTCTTCCAGGGCGGGTTCCTCGGCCTGGACAACATCGGCGTCTTCGATCGCTCGGCGCCGCTGCCGACGGGCGGCCACATCGAGCAATCGGACGGGACGTCGTGGATGGGCATGTACTGCCTCAACATGCTCGCGATCGCGCTCGAGCTGGCCCGGCAGGACCCGGCCTACCAGGACGTCGCCTCGAAGTTCTTCGAGCACTTCGTCTACATCGCGCACGCGGTGCACGACCCCGGCGACGACGGGATCAACCTGTGGGACGAGCGGGACGGCTTCTACTACGACGTGCTCCACGGCAACGGCGCCGGGCATCCGTTGAAGGTGCGCTCGATGGTCGGGCTGATCCCGCTCTTCGCGGTGGAGACGCTCGAGCCGGAGGCCGTCGACCGCCTGCCGGGGTTCAAGCGGCGGATGCAGTGGTTCATCGACAACCATCCGGATCTGCGCCGGCACGTCGAGGTCGCGGAAAAGCTCGGAGGCGGCGCGCGCCGGCTGCTGGCGGTGGTCGGGCGCGCGCAGCTGCCGCGCGTGCTGAGGTTCATGCTGGACGAGCAGGAGTTCCTGTCACCGCACGGGGTGCGCGCGGTGTCGCGCTACCACAAGGATCATCCGTACGTGCTGAGCCTGGACGGGATCGAGCATCGCGTCGACTACGAGCCGGCCGAGTCCACGAGCCGCCTCTTCGGCGGCAACTCGAACTGGCGCGGCCCGGTCTGGTTCCCGGTGAACTTCCTGCTGATCGAATCGCTCCAGAAGTTTCATTACTTCTACGGCGACACCTTGAAGGTGGAGTTTCCGACGGGGTCTCACACCACGCTCGACCTCTGGCAGGTCGCCGCCGAGCTGTCGCGGCGGCTCACCCGGATCTTCCTGCGCGACCCGGACGGGCGGCGGCCGGTCTACGGGGGCACCGAGAAGTTCCAGCGCGACCCGCACTGGCGCGACCTCGTGCTCTTCTACGAGTACTTTCACGGCGACAATGGCGCGGGCATCGGCGCCGCTCATCAGACCGGCTGGACGGGGATCGTCGCCAAGCTTCTCCAGCAAAGCGGCGAGCGCTGAGTCCGAGACGAAATAGTCGTGGAAGGCCTGCCGCAGGAGGCGCGGATGAACCAACGGCCCGAAACGGCCTTCGTCGTCGGTGCGCCGCTGGTGCTCGCGGTCCTCGAGCTGTTCCATCCCCAGCCTCACGATCTGTTCAGGCTCGATCTCCGGGCGTGGATGGCGGTGCACTACGCCCAGATCGTGTTGTTTCCGCTAACGGCGCTGGCGCTCGCGACGCTCGTCCGTCACCGCCCGGGATTCGCGGCCGCGCTGTGTCGCGCCGGCGCGTTCGTGTTCGGGGTGACGTGGATCGCGTTCGACAGCGTCGCGGGGGTGGCGGTGGGCATCCTGCTTCGAAACGCCGAGGCGAGCGCCGCGCCTGACACGTGGCGCGCGCCGGTGATGTCGATCTGGGCTCATCCGATCATGGGCGGCGCGCCCGACACCGTCCCGCTGCTGGCGGTGGCGGGATCCCTCGCGTGGGCGGTCGGCTGTCTGGCCGCGGCCGTGGCGCTCCGACGGGCCGGGATCTCGTGGGGGCCGATCGTGCTGCTGGCGCTCTCCGCGGTGAGCTTCGGCGTCTTCAAGACTCACGCGTGGCCGGGCGGCCCGATCGCCTTCGGCGCGCAGGCCGCGGCCGTCGCGTGGGCGCGGTGGAGCGCGGTCTAGGCGTCCCGGCGCGTCACGCCCGGCCTTCGAGGGCGCGCTTGAGCTGATCCAAGTGGTTGTCGTCGTGCCACGCCATCAAGGTGACGAAGTCGTTGATCGTGATGGGCCCACGCGTGGCGTGGACACCGGCGCGCTTCCACTGTTCCGGCGTCAAGGTGCGCAGCAGCGCCAGCGACTCGTCGCGGCGCGTGCG
>DATEMW010000376.1:0-6846 GCA_035275385.1 Candidatus Methylomirabilota bacterium
GTGCGCGGCGCGGTGCCCCGCGCGGCGTGGCCTCGCCGTCTGCACGTCGCCACGCGCACGTTTCAGGCCGTGCGGATGGCGGTCAACGACGAGCCCGGCGCGCTCCGAAACGCGCTGGCCCAGGCGCCCGCGCTGCTGGCGGGCGGCGGCCGCCTGGCGGTCATCTCGTTTCATTCGGGCGAAGATCGCATCGTGAAGCAGACGTTCCGAGCTCTTGAGCCGGCGGGCTTCGCCGAGCTCGAGCCGTCGCCGCGTCAGCCCAGCGACGACGAGGTGCGGGCGAACCCCCGCGCCAGGAGCGCGAAGCTGCGCGTGCTGGAGCGGCTCTCATGAAGAAGGACCAGCGGCTTCATCGCGAACCGGACCCCCGCGTGCGGCGCTCACTCGTCGTGGCCTTCGCCACCTCGGCGCTGCTCGTGGCCGGGGCCCTCACCGTGGTGGGCGTCAGGGTCGAGCAGGTCCACCTCGCCTACCGGCTCGATGCCGTGCGGAGCGAGCGCGGACGCGCCGAGGACCGGATCCGGCAGCTCGAGATCGAGGTCGCGACATTGCGCTCGCCGAGCCGCATCGAGGCGCGCGCCCGCCAGCTCGGCCTGGTCGCGGCGGCTCGGGATCAGATCCGGCTGGCCAAGGAATACGTGGCCGGCGGCACCGGCTTCGCGGCCGATCGCAGTCGCGCGGCGTCGCTGCGCGCCACGAGGCCGCCCGCGCCGTGAAGGATCCGGCCGTCCGGACGCGGGTCCTGCTGCTGGCGGCCGTCCTGGCAATCGCCTTCGGCGGCCTGGCCACGCGTCTGGGTTGGCTGATGGTGGTCAAGCACGGTGAGCTCGCGCAGATCGCCGAGCGCCAGTACTCGCGCGCCATCGTGCTCTACGCCCCCCGCGGCCCGATCGTCGACCGCCAGGGAGGGCCGCTGGCCACCTCGACCGCGACGGAGTCCCTCTTCGTGCAGCCGCGCAGCGTCGGCGACCCGGTGCGGGTGGCTGCACGCCTGGCGCCCATCCTGGGCCAGCCGGAGTCCGAGGTTCACGCCGCGCTGACCGGTACGCGCTCGTTCGTCTGGCTGCGGCGCAAGCTGCCGCCGATGGTCGCCGAGCAGGTGAAGGCACTGCGCGAGCCCGGGCTCGGCTTCCTGCCCGAGCCGCTGCGTCTCTACCCCAACCGCGAGCTGGCGGCGCACGTGCTCGGCTTCGAGGGCGCCGAGGGCGGGCTGGAAGGCGTCGAGCGCGCCTTCAACGCGGATCTGGCAGGCGTGCCGGGCAAGGCGATCGCCGGCCGCGACGCGCTCGGCCGCGAAGTCGCCGAGCAGCACGTGCTCCAGCAGCCTCAGCCCGGCCACGGCGTGATGCTGACGATCGACCGCACGATCCAGTACATCGCCGAGCGCGAGATCGACGCCGCGTTCCGGCGCACGCACGCGAAAGCCGCGATGGCGGTGGTGGTCGAGCCGCGCACCGGCGACATCCTCGCGATGGCGGTGCGCCCGACGTTCAACCCGAACGCGTTCCTCGACGTGCGCTCCTCCGACGCCTGGCGCAACCGCGTGGTGACCGACCCGTTCGAGCCGGGCTCGACGTTCAAGGCCATCCTGGCGGCCTCGGCGCTCGAGGAAGGCGTGGTCAAGCCCGACGACCGGATCTACGCCGAGAACGGCTCGATCACGCTCGCGGGTACGACGATCCGCGACTGGAAGAAGTACGGCTGGCTCACGTTCGCCGAGGTGCTGCAGAACTCCTCGAACGTCGGCTCCATCAAGGTCGGGCTGTCACTCGGCCGCGAGCGCTACTACCGGTACATGAAGGCCTTCGGCTTCGGCTCGCCGACCGGCGTGGGGCTCGCCGGCGAGAGCCGCGGCCAGCTGCGCGAGCCTCAGCGGTGGTCGCTCCTGTCGCTGCCGACGATGTCGATCGGTCAGGAGATCTCGGTGACGGCGCTGCAGATGGTGAGCGCGTTCGGCGCCATCGCCAACGGCGGCACCTTGATGCAGCCGCGCCTCGTCAAATCGACGTTCGACGCCGAGGGCCGCGAGACCCGGCGGTTCGACGTCAAGGCGGTGCGTCAGGTCATCTCGCCCGCCACCGCGCGCACGGTCTCGAACATCCTGTCGACCGTGGTCGAGTCGGGCACCGGGCGGTTCGCGGCGATCCCTGGATACCCGGTCGCCGGCAAGACCGGCACCGCCCAGAAGCTCGATCCGGCGACCCGGCGCTACTCGCATGCGCCGGGTGTGCTCTCGTTCGTCGGGTTCGCGCCGGCCGACGAGCCGCGCTTCGCGATGCTGGTGATGCTCGACGAGCCGCGCAACGAGAAGTGGGGCAGCGAGGCGGCCGCGCCGATCTTCAGCGCGATCGGCCGCGAGATCCTGCGCTACCTCGAAGTCCCGCCCCGCGACGTCCAGCCCGTTCAGATCGTCACGGGGCCGCCCGTCGAGCCGGCTCTCCCGCCGCGCATGCGGCTGGTGAGCACCGCCGAGGCCGCTCAGCCGGACGGGACGCGACGGATGCCGGACCTCGGCGGCAAGACCCTGCGTCAGGCCCTCGAGGCGCTCGAGCCGTATCGGGTCGAGGTGCGTCTGGCCGGGCAGGGGCGCGTGTTCCGCCAGGTGCCGGCCGCCGGCGATCCGCTCGAGACGGGCGCCGTGGCCAAGCTCACGCTGACCGCGTCGGGGAGCGCCAGGTGACATGGCGGGCGCGGCCATGAGCGAGCTGCTGGCGGCGCTCCCGGAGAAGCGCGTGATCGGCGATCCGCCGCGCTCGGTGTCGTCGATCGCGGGCGATTCGCGCCGCGTCGAGCCGGGCGCATGCTTCGTCGCGGTGCCGGGCTTCAAGCAGGACGGCCGCCAGTTCATTCCGGACGCGATCCGGCGGGGCGCCTCGATCGTGGTCACCGAGGGCGATCCCGTCGCCGATCTGCCGGTAGCGCAGGTGCTGGTGCCGTCCGTACGCGTCTCGCTCGCGCAGCTCGCCGGCGCGTTCTACGGCCATCCGTCGCGGCAGCTCACGCTGGTGGGCATCACCGGGACCAACGGCAAGACGACGACGTCGTATCTGGTCGAGGCGCTGCTCCGCGCGCGCGGTCTCGCCACCGGCGTGATCGGGACGATCGGGTACGTCCTCGGCGACGAGACGCGCCCGGCGAATCAGACGACGCCGGAGGCGCTCGATCTGCAGGCGATGCTCGCCCACATGCGCGACGGCGGCGTGCGCGGCGTGGCGATGGAGGTCTCGTCCCACGCGCTGGCGCTCGCGCGCGCCGAGGGGCTCGCGTTCGACGTGGCGGTGTTCACGAACCTGACCCAAGACCATCTGGACTTCCACGGCACGCTCGAGCACTACCGGCTCGCCAAGCGCCGTCTCTTCGAGCTGCTGGCCGACTCGCCGAAGCCCCGGCGCACGGCGGTGGTCAACGCCGACGATCCGGCCGGGCCGTCGATGGTGCAGGGGCTCGCGGTGGACGTGCTCACCTTCGGCCTCGGCGCGGGCGCGCGCGTGCGGGCGGTCGAGCACACTTCGTCGATCGACGGCATCCGGATGGCCGTCGAGACGCCGCGCGGCCGCGTGGCCCTGACGTCGCCGCTCATCGGCGAGCACAACGTGATGAACCTGCTCGGCGCCGTGGCGACCGGGCTCGGTCTGGGCCTCGAGCCGCCCGCGATCGCGCAGGCGCTCGGCGCGGTCGGCACCGTGCCGGGACGCTTCGAGCAGGTGAGGGCCGGTCAGCCGTTTCTCGTCGTCGTCGACTACGCGCACACGCCGGACGCGCTCGAGCGCGTGCTCACGACGGCGCGCAAGCTGACCCGCGGGCGGCTGGCGGCCGTCTTCGGCTGCGGCGGCGATCGCGACCGTACCAAGCGGCCGATCATGGGCGAGATCGCGGCGCGGCTGAGCGACCAGGTCTGGGTGACCTCGGACAACCCGCGCTCGGAACGTCCAGAGGCCATCATCGACGAGATCCTCGTCGGTGCGCGCCGGGCCGGTGGCGCGCCTGGTCGGGTCGCGACCGAGCCCGACCGTCGTCGAGCGATCGCGGCGGTCCTCGCGTGGGCCCAGCCGGGCGACACGGTCGTCATCGCCGGAAAGGGTCACGAGACCTATCAGATCATCGGGGCCGAGACGCTTCCGTTCGACGACCGCGAGGTCGCGCGACGGATCCTGTCGGGCCGGGGAGCCTAGGAGCCACCGTGCCACCGTTCACCGTCCAGGACATCGTGCGAGCCACGCAGGGCGCCCTCGTTGCGGGCGATCTCGGTGTGCCGATCACCGGCGTGTCGATCGACTCGCGCTCGCTCGGCGTCGGCGAAGCGTTCTTCGCGATCCGCGGCTATCGCCTGGACGGCCACGCGTTCCTGGCCGACGCGGCCTCGCGCGGTGCGGCGTGTCTAGTGGTCCACACGCTCCACGACGACGTGCCGGCCAACGTGCCGCTGGTCCTCGTCGAGGACACGACCAAGGCACTCGGCCTGCTCGCCGCGTATCACCGCGCCCGGTTCTCGATCCCGGTCGTCGCGGTAACGGGCTCGAACGGCAAGACCACCACCAAGGAGCTCATCGCCGGCGTGCTCGGCATGCGCTGGCAGGTGCTCAAGCCGAGCGGGAGCTTCAACAACCAGTGGGGCCTGCCGCTGACCTTGCTCAAGCTGACTCAGGAGCACCAGGCGCTCGTGCTCGAGATCGGCACCCAGCACCCCGGCGAGATCGCGACGCTCGCCGGACTGGCCCGCCCGACGATCTCCGTCGTGACGACGGTCGCGCACGCGCACACCGAATTCCTCGGATCGCTCGACGCCGTGCGTGACGAGAAGGCCGAGCTCGTGAAGGCGCTCACGCCGGACGGCCGCGCCGTCATCAACATCGACGACCCGCGCGTGGCCAGCATGGCCCGGGACTCGCGCGCGCCCGTGATCACCTACGGCCGCGCGTCCAACGCCGACGTGCGGACGAGCGGCGACATCGTCGAGCGCGGGCAGTCGCTCGCGTTCACGCTCGAGAGCGGCGGCGCGCGCGTGCCGGTGACGCTCGCCTTCGCCGGACGACACAACGTGACGAACGGGCTCGCCGCCGCCGCCGTCGGCGTCGCGCTCGGCTGGCCGCTGGAGGAGATCGCGCGCGGTCTCTCGCAGGCGCGTCCCGTGGCCGGCCGCTGCGTGTGGCGCGACGCGGGCGGCGTGAGCATTCTCGACGACACCTACAACGCGAATCCCGTGTCGGTGCGCGCCGCCCTCGAGACCGTCGCGGCGCGCCGCGCCGCGACGTCCGGGCGCCTGATCGTCGTCCTGGGCGACATGCTGGAGCTCGGCGCGATCGCCGAGGAAGCGCACCAGGACATGGGGCGCTCGGTGGCGGCGACCGGCGCCGACGAGTTCGTCGGTGTCGGCCGGCTCGCGCGCCTCGCCGTCGACAGCGCGCGCGCCGCGGGCCTGGCGGGCGCGCACCACGCGACGACGTTCGAGGACACGGTGGCGCACCTTCTCAAGGGCGTGACTCCCGGCGATGTCGTGCTCGTCAAGGGCTCCCGGGGCATGCGTATGGAGCGGGTCGTAGACGCGCTGGTGGCGCGCCTGGCCCGATGAAGGGGACGGATGCTTTACTACCTTCTCGTCCCACTCGCGAAAGACCACATCGTCTTCAACGTCTTTCGCTACCTGACGTTCCGGTCGTTCATGGCCCTGATCACGGCGTTCATCATCTCGCTGGTCGTCGGGCCGTGGATCATCCGGCGTCTTCGGATCGCTCAGCACGGCGGCGAGACGATTCGCGAGGACACGCCGGAGCGGCATCGCACCAAGAAGGGCACGCCGACGATGGGCGGGATCGTCATCCTCACGGCGATCCTCGCGACCACCTTGCTGTGGGCCAATCTGGCGAACCGCTACGTGTGGGTGGTGATCCTGTCGACCGCGGGCTTCGGCCTCATCGGCGTGTGGGACGACATGACCAAGCTGCGCAGGCGCAAGGGGCTGCCGACCCGCGTGAAGTTCGTCGCGCAGCTCGTGGTGGCCTTCGCGGTCCTGCAGCTGATCTTCTGGCAGCCGCCGAACGTCTGGTCGCCGACCCTGGCGATCCCGTTCTTCAAGGGCTGGCTGGTGAATCTCGGCTGGCTCTGGATCCCGTTCGCGATCCTCGTGATCGTCGGCGCCTCGAACGCCGTGAACCTGACGGACGGGCTCGACGGGCTGGCGATCGGCCCCGTCATCATGGCCGGCGCCGCCTTCGGCGTGATCGCGTACCTCACGGGCAACTTCAGGGCCGCCGACTACTTGAAGATCCTCAACGTGCGCGGGGCCGGCGAGCTGACGGTGTTCTGCGGCGCGCTGATCGGCGCGGCGATCGGCTTTCTCTGGTTCAACTGCCATCCGGCCGAGATCTTCATGGGAGACGCGGGCTCGCTGGCGCTGGGCGGGGCGATCGGCACGCTGGCGGTGCTCACGAAGGCCGAGCTCTTGCTGCCGCTGATCGGCGGCCTCTACGTCGTGGAAGCGCTGTCGGTCATCATCCAGGTGGCGAGCTTCAAGATGACCGGTCGTCGCGTCTTCCGAATGGCGCCCTTGCACCATCACTACGAGCTGTCCGGATGGCCCGAGCCGAAGATCGTCGTGCGGTTCTGGATCGTGTCGTTCGCGCTGGCGCTCCTGGCCATCACGACCTTGAAGCTCAGATGAGGGCGGCGTGAACACGCTGGACGAGGTGGACATGTCGACGCGGGGCCAGGCGTACCTGCGCTCGCTCGCCGGCCGGCGGGTCGCCGTGCTCGGCCTGGCCAAGAGCGGGCTGGCCGCGGCGCGTCTGCTGCGCGCGGTGGGCGCCGACGTGGTCGGCACCGACGCGAAGCCGGTCGGAGCGCTCGGCC